>DASYAQ010000021.1:0-4971 GCA_036501225.1 Caulobacteraceae bacterium
AGCAGCGGATCGCATTGGAAGAGGTCGGATTCGATCTCCACAAGCCGCTCGAACCGCGCCGTCCCGTGCGCCAGCGGCACGACCAGCGACAGGATGCCGGTCGCGGCCATCAATCGGACCGCGGGCCTGGGATCGTCGGCGGTCAGCAACCGCAACAGCTCCTTGGCGACGCGCTCGGCCGAGAGGCTGACCACGCCGCCCTTCATCCGCTCGCAGGCGGCCAGGCCCTCGGCATCGGGCTCGCCCTGGCCATACCAGGCCAGGAACCGGAAAAAACGCAGGATGCGCAGGCCGTCCTCGCGGATGCGGGTCTCCGGGTCGCCGACGAAGACGATGCGGCCGGCGCGCGCGTCAGCCTCGCCATCGCCCGTGGGATCGAACAGACGCCCCTGCGCGTCGGCATAGAGGGCGTTCAGGCGGAAATCGCGGCGGGCGGCGTCCTGCGCCCAATCATCGGTATAGGCGACCACCGCGTGACGGCCGTCGGTCTCGACGTCGCGGCGCAGCGTGGTGACCTCGAACGGCTTGCCGCCGGAGACGGCCGTCACCGTGCCGAACTCGACGCCGGTCGGAACCGCCTTCAGGCCTGCCGTCTTCAGCGCCGCCGTCACCCGCTCGGGGGTCAGCGTCGTGGCGATGTCGATGTCGGCCACGGGACGCCCGATCACCGCGTTGCGCACGCAGCCGCCGACGAAGCGGGCGCAATCGGCGCCGCCAGCCGCCTCCAGCGCCGCCATCACGGCGCGGGTTTCGGCCGCCTGCATCCAGGGCTTCAGCCCAATGCCGGGTTCGCCGCTCATGGGCTCACCGCCGCCTCGCCATAAAGGCGTTCGTAGAGCACCCGCACCATGCCCGCCGTTGCGCCCCAGATCACCCGATCCTCATAGGACATGGCGTAGAAATAGCGGCGCAGGCCATCGGCCTGCTCGCGGAACTGCCGCTCGTGATTGCCCGGCTCCATCAGGAAGGCGAAGGGCACCTCGAACACGTCGGCGACCTCGTCCGGGTTCGGCGTCAGGTGGAAGCCGGGCCGCACGAACCCGACCACGGGCGTGATGTCGTAGCCGGTGCGGGTCTGATAGGTGGAGGACAGGCCCGCCACCGTCACAAAGGACGATTCTAGGCCGATTTCCTCGTGCGCCTCGCGCAGCGCCGTCACCCAGGGCGTCTCGCCGGGGTCCGAACGGCCGCCGGGAAAGGCGATCTGGCCGGTGTGGGCGCGCAAGGTGTCGGCGCGGCGGGTGAAGACCACCGTCACGCCCGCCTCGTGCTCGACCAGCGGCACCAGCACCGCGGCCGGGTTCAGCACCGCGCCGTCGACCCGCGCCTCGGGGTTCAGGTCGAAATCGGAGTTGGCCGGCGGCTTGGCGGGATCGTAGCTGTCGAGCGGGTCGAGACGGCCGATGATCCACTCCCGCATCTGGGCGGGCGTCATGGAGCCGGCGTCCTGGTCGGCCCGACCGGGAACCAGACGCCGTGCGACTGGACGGACATCGCCGTCCCCGCCGCGGTCTCGTGCTCCTCGGCCATCTCCGCCAACTCATAGAAGACCGGCCGGGCGATCAACGCCTCCAGGCCGCGGCGCACGTGCAGATAGGGCCGGGGCTCCTGCGTCCGCCCATCCATCTCGACGCGGATCGCGTTGTCGGGTCCGGCTTCGACCACGTCGCCGACATTGGTCACAAAGCGCAGGACGCCGTCCTCGGCGTCGACGCGCACGGCGATGAAGGGCGCGTCCTCCACCGTGATCTTCATCTTCTCCACCGGCGTCACCAGGTGGAAACCGTCGGGGTCCTTGCGCAGCACGGTCGAGAACAGCCGCACCAGGGCTTCGCGGCCGATCGGCGTGCCCTCGTGGAACCACAGGCCGTCGCGCTTGATGACGATATCGATCTCGCCGCAATGCTCGGGATGCCACAGATGCACCGGCGGCAGGCCGCGGCCGGTCGCCTGGGTCTTCGCCGCGGCGATCACGCCGTCCAGGCCCGCGGGGGTGGCTTCACTCATGTGAATGAACCTAGGCGCTGGCGCCGCGCGCCTCAAGGCGCGCCCGGGGCCGCCAGCACTTCACCGGCAAGATCGGCGCCGGCCGAGAAAGCGCGGAACATCACCCGGCGGGGATCGACGGGACCCGGCATGACGATGCGTCCGGGTGGGACGATCTGAAATCCGAGCGGCTCGAAATAGGGCGCGTCGCCGACCAGCAGGATCAGCCCGTGGCCGGCGGCCTCGGCCGCCTCGCAGGCGCACTCGATCAGGGCCGCGCCCAGGCCCCGGCTGCGCCACTCCGGCTCGACCGCGAAGGGGCCGAGCAGCACCGCCGGCATTGTCCCGATCCGGATCGGCCACATGCGGACACAGCCGACCAGGACGCCCTCAGACCAGGCGACATAGGAGAGGTCGAGCAGGGGAAGGTTGTGCTCGCGCAGCCGTTCGGCCGCCTTGGCGTATCGGCCGGGGCCGAAGGCGCGTTCGATGAGCGCATCGACGGCGCCGGCGTCTTTCGGCCGTTCGAGGACCAGGGGCGGCGGGTCGCCGTCTGGGCTAATGAAAGCTGCGGTCATGGGAGGGGTTCGCGGACTGGACTTGGGCGTTGATATGGACCCAGTCCGTGAAGCGCCGGCGACGGCGCCAGGAAGTGGGGGCTCAGCGGCGGACCCGGGTCCGCATCGATGATCGCCGACGTCGCATGTGCTTGCCTCGCGAAGAAGGCCGCCCGCATAGGGCGCGAGGGCGCGCGCGTCAACGCCAAGCTCGCATTGCGACGCGGGCGCGCGCACGCTAAGGCCGGCCATGGCCGATGCCGCCCCGCCGCCAGCGACCTCGCTTCTGAATGAGCGGGACTACATCCTTTTCTGGGTCTGTCGCTTCGCCGGCAACCTCGCCGTCTCGATCGAAAGCGTCGCCCTCGGCTGGCAGATCTACGCGCTCGCCCGCCGCAGCCTGGACGTGCAGCACTCGGCCTTTCTGGTCGGCATGGTCGGCCTGGCGGCATTCGCGCCGCTCTTCCTGCTCGCCCTGCCGGCGGGGGAGACGGCCGACCGGCACAATCGCAAGCTCATCCTCAGGCTCTGCTACGCAGCCGAGGCGATCGTGGCGGCGGGCTTCGCCCTGGCCAGCCACCTGCACCTGGCCAGCACCACGCTGCTCCTGGTCGGCGCCGTCGTCTTCGGCGCCTCGCGGGCCTATATGCAGCCGGCCAATACCGCGCTCGGGCCAACCCTGGTGCCGCGCGAGCTTCTGCCCCGCTCCATCGCCTGGAACTCCCTGGCCGGGCAGACCGCCGGCATCGTCGGGCCGGCGCTCGGCGGCATACTGGTCAGCCTGTCGCCCACCCTCGCCTACGGGACCTCGGCGACGCTGTTCATCGTCTCGGCGCTCGCCACCTTCGCGATCCGCAAGAATGCGCCGCCGGTCGTCCATACCCTTTCGCGCGTCGCCCTGATCAAGCAGGGGCTGGTCTATGTCTGGGAGAACAGGATCGTCTTCGGCGCCATTTCGCTCGACCTGTTCGCGGTTCTGCTCGGCGGCGCCACCGCGCTCCTGCCGGTGTTCGCGCGCGATGTGCTGCACGTCGGGGCCTCCGGCTTCGGCATCCTGCGCACCGGACCGGCGATCGGCGCGGCGGCGGTGGCCCTGACCCTGGCCAGCCGCCCGATCCGCCATCGCGCCGGCCTGACCATGTTCGCCGGGGTCGCGGTGTTCGGCCTGGCGACCATCGTCTTCGCCGTGTCGCGGTCGCTCTGGCTGTCGGTCGCCGCCCTGGCGGTGCTGGGCGGCGCTGACATGCTGTCGGTTTTCGTTCGCCAGACCCTGGTGCAGCTGGTCACCCCCGATCCCATGCGCGGCCGGGTGGCGGCGGTCTCAACCCTGTTCATCTCCGCCTCCAACGAACTGGGCGAATTCGAGAGCGGCGTGGTGGCCAGGTTCCTCGGCCCGGTCGGCGCGGCGATCTTCGGCGGCGTCGGCGCATTGATCGTCACCGGGGTTTGGGCGAAACACTTTCCGGCCTTGCGCAAGGCCGACCGGCTTGCTTAAGCCCTCGGCGAAATTCATTCATTCAGGGAGATAGGTCATGGGAATATTGAACGGGAAGGTGGTTTTGGTCACCGGCGGCGGCAACGGCATCGGCCGCGACTGCGCGCTGATCGCGGCCAGGGAAGGCGCCAAAGTGCTGGTCAACGACCTCGGCGGCAGCCTGGCTGGCGGCGACGAGGGCTCGGCGGGCCCGGCCGAAATGGTGGCGCAGGAAATCCGCGCCGCCGGCGGCGAGGCGGCCTCCAATTCCGAGAGCGTCACCTCGCTGAAATCGGTCCAGGGCATGCTGCAACAGGCGCTGGACACCTTCGGCGGCCTGCACGCGGTGATCAATCCGGCCGGCATCCTGCGCGACGGCATGTTCCACAAGATGAGCGAAGAGGACTGGGACAAGGTCATCGACGTCCACCTGCGCGGCTCGTTCAACGTCGCCCGCGCCACCATCGAGCATTTCCGCGACCAGAACGACGGGGCCTACGTCTTCTACACCTCGACCTCCGGCCTGTTCGGCAATGTCGGCCAGACCAATTACGGCGCGGCCAAGATGGGCATTGTCGGCCTGTCGCGGATCATCGCCATGGAAGGCGCCCGCAACAACGTCCGGGCCAACGCGCTCGCGCCGGTCGCCTGGACCCGCATGACCCAGTCGGTGCCGGTGAAGGACGAGGCCGCCGCGGCGCGCCGCCAGACCATGGCGGAATCCATCCGCCCCGATCAGCCGGCCAAGCTCTCGGTGGCGCTGATCTCGGACGCCGCCAAAAACGTCTCCGGCCAGATATTCGGGGCCAGCGGCGACAACCTGATCCTCTACAGCCAGCCGCGTCCGATCGTGAACCTGAACAAGGCCGAGGGCTGGACGCCGGAGACCATTCTCGCGGAAGCCTTCCCGCAGATGCAGGACAAGTTCTTCCCGCTGATGCGCGCGCCGCTGCA
>DASYAQ010000022.1:0-4536 GCA_036501225.1 Caulobacteraceae bacterium
TCTACGCCATGGTCGTGCTGACCGTGGCGGCGGCGGAATCCGCCGTCGGCCTGGCCATCCTCGTCACCTATTTCCGCAATCGCGGCGACATCGCCGTCGACGGCGTCAACGTGATGAAGGGCTGATGGGCGTGGCTGGCGATAGGGTGAAATCAGGTTTGAAAAAGCCTTCCCCCTCGATGGGGGAAGGTTGGATGGGGGTGCGCGCGCGGCGTGGCGGCGAAACCCCGAACAGGCGCCGGCGCCCACTGAGCGCATCCGTCCGCTCTCCGCACACACCCCCATCCCAACCCTTCCCCCATCGAGGGGGAAGGGCTAGGGGCATCCGCGCATGAGCCCCGGTCTGATCGTCACCACCATCGTCCTGGCGCCGTTGCTGGGGGCGTTGATCGCCGGGCTGACGGGGCGGCGGATCGGCGATGTGGCGTCGCAGAGCGTCACCACGGGCCTCTTGCTGCTGGCCTTCGCTCTGTCCTGCTTCACCTTCTACCAGGTGGTCTGGGGCGGCTGGAGCCATCCCTTCATCAGCGAGATCGCCCCCTTCATCCAGGTGGGCGCCTTCCAGTCCGACTGGGCGGTGCGCATCGACACCATCTCGGCGGTGATGCTGGTGGTGGTGACCACCGTCTCGGCCCTCGTGCACATCTACAGTTGGGGCTACATGGCGGAGGACGATTCCAAGCCGCGCTTCTTCGCCTATCTGTCCTTCTTCACCTTCGCCATGCTGGCCCTGGTGACCGCCGCCGACTTCATGCAGATGTTCTTCGGCTGGGAAGGGGTCGGGGTCGCCAGCTACCTCTTGATCGGCTTCTGGTACAAGAAACCGACCGCCTCGGCCGCGGCGATCAAGGCCTTCATCGTCAATCGGGTCGGCGATTTCGGCTTCGTCCTCGGCATCGCGACCACGTTCTGGATGTTCGGCTCGATCCGCTTCGCCGTCGTCTTCCCACAGGTCGCCGCCCATGCCGGCCAGGCCTGGGCCTTCGCCGGCTATAACTGGGTCGGCATCGACCTGGCCTGCGCGCTGCTGTTCGTCGGCGCCATGGGCAAGTCGGCGCAATTCCTGCTGCACACCTGGCTGCCCGACGCCATGGAGGGCCCGACCCCGGTTTCGGCCCTGATCCATGCCGCGACCATGGTCACCGCCGGCGTCTACATGGTCTGCCTGCTGTCGCCGATGTTCGAGTTCGCGCCCGTCGCGCGGACCCTGGTCATCGCAATCGGCGCGATCACCGCGCTGTTCGCCGCCACGGTCGGGCTGGCGCAGAACGACATCAAGCGGGTGATCGCCTATTCGACCTGTTCGCAGCTCGGCTACATGTTCATCGCCGCCGGCGTCGGCGCCTATCAGGCGGCCATGTTCCACCTCTTCACCCACGCCTTCTTCAAGGCGCTGCTGTTCCTGGCCGCCGGCAGCGTCATCACCGCCATGCACCACGAGCAGGACATGCGGAAGATGGGCGGGCTGTGGCGGCGCATCCCGCTGACCTATGCGGTGATGCTGGTCGGCACGCTGGCGATCACCGGCGTCGGCATCCCGGGCCTCGATATCGGTTTCGCCGGCTTCTATTCGAAGGACGCCATCATCAATGCCTCCTATGCGGCCATGCTGAACGGCGGCGGCGCGGCCGGCTTCGCCTTCGTCGTCGGCGTGCTGGCCGCCGGCCTGACCTCGTTCTATTCCTGGCGGCTGATCTTCATGACCTTCCACGGTCAGCCGAAATGGGGCCCGAACGCCGTCGCGGCGGTGATCAACGACGATCATGCCTCCAGCGCCCAGATCGAGACCCATGACGAGCCGCTGGACGGCCACGGGCACGACGACCACGGCCACGGCGTCCACGATCTCGAGCCGCACGAGCCCGGCTGGGACATCCGTTTCCCGCTCGTGGTGCTGGCCGTCGGCGCGGCCGCCGCCGGCTACCTGTTTGTCGAGAAGTTCATCGGCGAGGGCCGAGCGGGGTTCTGGCGCGGCGCCATCTTCACTGGCCCGACGAACCACGTGCTCGACCAGATCGGGTCCCTGCCGGCCTGGGAGACCTGGGCGCCGCTGGCCGTCACGGCGCTGGGCTTCCTCATCGCGTTCTGGATGTACATCCAGAACGAGGGCCTCGGCGCGCGCCTCGCCGCCCGGCGCGGACCGCTCTACCTGTTCATCTACAACAAGTGGTTCTTCGACGAGCTCTACGACCTCACCTTCGTGCGCGGCGCCAAGGCGCTTGGCGACTTTTTCTGGAAGATCGGCGACCAGCGGATCATCGATGGCCTGGGGCCGAACGGCGTCGCCTTCCTGTCGGCCCGCTTCGGTCGCCGGGTCGGCAAGCTGCAGAGCGGCTATGTCTATCACTACGCCTTCGTGATGCTGCTGGGGGTGGCCGGCCTGCTCAGCTACGCCCTCTACGCGTGGTCCAGGTGAGGAGCCCAGCATGACCGGTCTCCTCAGCCTCATCACCTTCTCGCCCCTGATCGGGGTCGCGGCCATCCTGTTGCTCAAGCTGTTCGGCAGGCCGGACCAGCAGGAGGCCGCCTATCGCGCCGCGCGCTGGATCGCCCTGGTCACCACGCTGGCCACCCTGGCGCTGTCGGTCCTGCTGGTCGCCCGGTTCGATCCGCACCAGGCCGGTTTCCAGTTCGTCGAGAACCAGGCCTGGTTCTCCGGCATCCGCTACCGCATGGGCGTCGATGGACTGTCGGTGCTCTTCGTGTTGCTGACGGCATTTCTGATGCCGCTCGCCATCGCCGCCAGCTGGACCTCGATCAAGGAGCGCGTGCTCGAATACATGATCGCCTTCCTGGTGCTGGAAGTGCTGATGATCGGAGTCTTCTGCGCGCTCGACCTGATCGTCTTCTACCTGTTCTTCGAGGGCCAGTTGGTCCCGATGTTCCTGATCATCGGGGTCTGGGGCGGCCAGAACCGGGTCTATGCGGCCTACAAGTTCTTCCTCTACACCCTCTTGGGCTCGGTCCTGATGCTGGTGGCAATTCTGGCCATGGCGGGGATCGCGAACACCACCTCGATCCCGGCCCTCCTGGCCTATCATTTCGACCCGAAGGTGCAGCTCCTGCTCTGGCTCGCCTTCTTCGCCTCGTTCGCGGTCAAGATGCCGATGTGGCCGGTGCACACCTGGCTGCCCGACGCCCACGTCGAGGCGCCGACGGCGGGCTCGGTGATCCTGGCCGGCATCCTCTTGAAGATGGGCGGCTACGGCTTCCTGCGCTTCTCGGTGCCGATGTTCCCGGACGCCTCGCACTATTTCACGCCGCTGATCTTCACCCTGTCGGCCATCGCCATCATCTACACCTCGCTGGTCGCCTTCCGGCAGACCGACGTGAAGAAGCTGATCGCCTATTCCTCGGTCGCCCATATGGGCTTCGTGACTATGGCCATCTTCTCCGGCACGGTGCAGGGCGAGCAGGGCGCCATCTTCCAGATGCTCAGCCACGGGGTGATCTCTGGCGCGCTCTTCCTCTGCGTCGGCGTCGTCTATGACCGCATGCACACCCGCGAGATCGCCTTCTATGGCGGGCTAACCGCGCGCATGCCCTGGTACGCGGCGGTCTTCATGCTGTTCACCCTCGGCAATGTCGGCCTGCCCGGCACCTCCGGCTTCATCGGCGAGGTGCTCAGCCTGGTCGGGGTCTACCGGGTCTCGACCTGGACGGCGATCTTCGCCGCGTCCGGGGTGATCCTCTCGGCCACCTATGCCCTTACCCTTTACCGGCGGATGATGTTCGATCCGATGACCAACCCCAAGCTCGCGGCCATCGCCGACCTGGACTGGCGCGAGATCGTGATCTTCTCCCCGCTGATCCTTGGCACGCTGGCGCTCGGCCTGCAGCCGGGCCTGGTGTTCAATCTGACCGCCGCATCGGCTGAGAAGCTGGTCGCCGCCTACCATGTGATCGGCGGCTGATGGACATCGCCTCAGCCCTTCACCTCGCCCTGCCGGAGCTCTTCCTCGCCGTCGCGGCGCTGGCCCTCTTGCTCGTCGGCGCGATCTCGCCCAGGTCCGACGCGGTCCTGGTCTGGATGCTGTCGGGCGTCGCCCTGGTCATCGCCGCCGTCCTGGCCGCGATCGGGCCGCTCGGGACCGCCTTCGCCGGGGGCTTCGTCGCCGACCAGGCCTCGGTCTTCTCCAAGGTCGCCATCTATCTGATGAGCGCGGTGGCGCTCTTCCTCGGCTCCGGCTGGCTCGGCCGGCTGAACGCGCGCCAGTTCGAGTATCCGATCCTGGTGCTGCTCGCCGCGCTCGGCATGGGGGTCATGGTCTCGTCCGGCGACCTGATCTCGCTCTATGTCGGGGTCGAACTGCAGTCGCTGGCCCTCTACATCCTCGCCGCCTTCCGCCGCGACGACTCCAAGTCCTCGGAAGCCGGACTGAAATACTTCGTCCTCGGCGCGCTGTCCTCGGGCCTGCTGCTCTACGGCGCCTCGCTGATCTACGGCTTCGCCGGCTCGGTGAAGTTCGCCGACATCGCCGCCGCCGTGCATGCCGGCGCCGGCAATGGCGTCCTGTTCGGCCTGGTCTTCCTGATC
>DASYAQ010000023.1:0-6922 GCA_036501225.1 Caulobacteraceae bacterium
TCATCGATCAGACGCCGGCGAACGCCGGGTTCGGCGAGGCGGCGCTGAAGCTGGCCAACTTCTTCCGCATGAGCCCGCGCACCGTCGACGGCAAACCGGTCGACGGCGGCCTGACCCGCATCTCCATCGCCTTCAAACTGATCGGCGGCGACTAGACGTAAGACCGAACCACGAAAAACACGAAAATAGGGCATGCGCGCCCGCGGCGCGCTTCAAGTGGCTCTCGCTTCAGAGACACCGGCGCGTTCGTGTTTTTCGTGTTTTTCGTGGCCAAATATGACGTCGACGCGCCACCGCGTCGGCCGGCCGTCAGAATCCGATCAGTAGCTCTTCGGCAGATGTAAGACGCGCTCGGCGATGAAGTTGAGGATCATTTCGCGGCTCACCGGGGCGATGCGGGCGATCATGGCCTCGCGGAAATAGCGCTCGACATAGAACTCCTTGGCGTAGCCCATGCCGCCATGAGCGAGCACGGCGTTCTCGCAGGCCGTGAAACCGGCCTCGGCGCCCAGGTACTTGGCGGCGTTGGCCTCCGCGCCGCAATCCTTGCCGGCGTCGTAGAGCGCCGCGGCCTTCATCGCCATCAGGTTGGCGGCTTCCAACTCGGCCCATGAGCGGGCCAGCGGGTGCTGCACGCCCTGGTTCTGGCCGATCGGGCGGCCGAAGACGACGCGCTCGTTGGCGTAGGTGGCGGCGCGCGCGATGGCGGCGCGGCCGAGGCCCACCGCCTCGACCGCGAACAGCACCCGCTCGGGGTTCAGCCCCTGCAGCAGGTATTCGAATCCCCGCCCCTCCTCGCCGATCAGGTCGTCGGCCGGCACCGGCAGGTTGTCGATGAAGAGGGTGTTACACTCGACCGCGCGGCGGCCCATCTTCGGGATCGGCTTGGCGTCGATATGGTCGCGATCGAGGTCGGTGTAGAAGAGGCTCAAGCCTTGCGTCGGCTTGGCGACCTGGTCCTTCGGCGTCGTGCGCGCGATGATCAGGATCTTGTTGGCCCGCTGCGCGCCGGTCGTCCAGATCTTGCGGCCGTTGATCAGATAGCCGTCATTGGTCCGCTCGGCCTTGGTCTCCAGGCTGGAGGTGTCGAGGCCCGAATTCGGCTCGGTGACCGCAAAGCACATCTTGTCCTCGCCGGCGATGATGCGCGGCAATAGGGTTTTGCGCTGGGCGTCCGTGCCGAACTTGACCAGCGGCATGGGCCCGAAAATGTTCAGGTGGATGGACGAGGCGCCGGAGAACCCCGCCCCGGACTGGGCCACCGTCTGCATGACGATGGCCGCCTCGGTCAGGCCGAGGCCCGCGCCGCCGACACTCTCCGGCATGGCGACGCCCAGCCAGCCGCCGGCGGCCATGTCGCGCACGAAATCCTCGGGGAAGATTCCGCTGTCGTCGGTCTTCAGCCAGTAGTCGTCCTTGTAGTTGCTCATGACGCGGCCGACGCCCTCGCGGATCGCCTCCTGTTCGTCGCTCAGCCAGAAACTCGACAAAGGCCGTCCCCCTTCAACTGGAAGCGAACCGGCGCGGCGCCACGAGGCCCGCATAGGGGCCAGGATCGCGATCCGACAGGTACGCCGCCAGCATCCGCGCGACAAGCGGCGCGAGCAGCCAGCCGTTGCGGCGCGCGCCCGTGGCCAGCCAGACGCCGGGGCGCGCCGAGGCGCCCACCAGCGGCAGGCCGTCCGGGGTCGCCGCCCGCACGCCCGCCTGGATGGCATGGGTCGCGTCTTGCAGGCCGGGAAAGAGTTCGGCGGCGAACCGGCCGAGCGGCGCGGCGAGCGCGGGATCGACCCGGCGGTCGGCCAGGCCCGGCTCCATGGTCGCGCCCACGCGCAGACCATCGCGGGCCGGGACCGCATAGCCGCCCCGGCAGCGCAGAACCGGCCGATCGTCGTCGGCGCGGACCCCGGCATAACGCAGGATCTGGCCCTTGATCGGCGACAGGACGGCGAGTTCCGGCGCGAGGTCCGAACCCTCCGCGCCGGTGGCCAGGATGAGCAGATCCGCGGGAGCCTTCTCGCCATCGCTCAGGGCGGCCGCGCCGGGCGCGAAACCGCGCACCGAACGCGCCGCGAACCGGACACCGGCGGCCAGGGCCGCGGCATGCAAGGCCGCCAGCGCCGCGCGCGGCTCGATCCGCCAGTCTTCCGGGGTGAACAGGCCTAGGCCGAGGTTGGCGGCCAGGCCCGGGATGCGCCGGCGCAGGGCCGCCGCCGACAGACGCTCCGCCGCTGCGCCCAGGACCGCCAGATCGCGCGCGTGGCGGTCGATCAGCGGCGCGTCTCCGGGAAGGTCGATCCAGACCGCGCCGGAGCGGCGAAACCCGATGTCGCCAAGCCGCGCGGCCCGCTGCGGCCAAAGCCCGCGCGCCGCCCGCAACAGCGGGAAATGCGCTGCGGAGCCCTCGTCGAGCACCGCCTCGAACGCCGGGGCCAACAGGCCGGCCGCCACGCCGGACGCACTGTCGCCGGGGCTCGCGGGATCGGCCAGCACCACCCGCGCCCCGGCCTCGGCCAGTTCAAGCGCGATGGACGCGCCAAGCGCGCCCGCGCCGGCCACCATCACCCGAGCGCTGTTGAGGCCGGTCATGCTCCGACACGAAGCGTCAGCGACGCCTCAGGTCAAGCGGGGGGACGAAATTGAAACGCTCAGGCGATCTCGCCGTCGAGGGCGCCCCTGGCGCGCTCCCAGCCCGTCGAGAAGGCGCGCGCCGCGCCGAGGTTCTGGAAGGTCAGCACCTTCAGCTCGCGGTCCAGGGTCGGATCGCTGTGCACAATCAGATAGGGGGCATCGATCGCCTCGGGCAGATCGTCGGCGACCGCCGAGCAGCCCTGCATGAAACGATTAAGGTAGGTTGAGAAGAGATTGGCTTCTTGAGCTGATTTAATAGGTAACCTTATCACAACGTCCGTCATCGCCGAACTCACAAACACAAGCCAGAAAAATAGGCTGGTGGCTTAACTGGCCTGAACCAAGGCTGGTTCCGGCAAACGCCCGGCCATCACGGATTTGTGCTTCAAAGCCGGCGTGGTACCACCTCTCGGGATCGAACCGAGGACCTCCAGATCCACAATCTGGCGCTCTAACCAACTGAGCTAAGGCGGCTTGACGCGCGGCGGACATCTCTAGTCGGCGAGCGCCCGTCGATCAAGCAACCCAGCGAGAAGGCCGGCAGAAACCGCCCGCCGGTTCGCCCTTAGTCGGGCGGCGGCGGCACCCAGCGGACGGTCCGCTGGAAGGTGCCGCCTTCGGTCGGAGCGCCGTCCACGCTCTTGGGCCTGATCTTCCAGATATGGGTCACCGACAACGTCGCCTGACCGAAGCCGAAGTCGGCCGGACTCTCGGACAGGATGGAGCAGCCGGTTAGCGCGCCTGCCTTGGTCACGGTGCACCTGACCGTCGCCGAGCCACCTTGGTTCATCCGCAGGGCGCGGTCCGGGTAATATTCCTGCATGTCGTCATTGTTGGGCTGACGCAGGAAGTCGGCGTTGGAGATCGTCGCGACGTGGGCTGGCGGCGGCGGCGGCGGCGGCGGTGGCGGCAGCTTTGGCGCAGGCGGGATCGGCAACGGCGGCGGCGGCGGAATGCCGGGCGGCGGCGGCACCGGCGGACGCGGCTGCACCTGAGGCGGCGGCGGCGGCGGCGCGTTCTTCGGCGGCGGCGGCGGCGGCGGGGGTGGCGGCGGCGGCGGCGGCGGTTTGAGCAGGTTCACCTTCACGGCCTGGTCGGTGAAGTCCTGGAACTTCGCCTCGAACTTGGCGCGATAGAGGTAGAAGACCAAAAGCCCGTGAAACACGACCGCGGCGACGATGGCGATCGCGAAAGCGCTGGTGTTGCGCTCGCGCGGTCGCCGCTCGGAGGTCAGCGGGTCGTAGTGACGCTCGGGCGGATGCTCGGCGGGGGTTTGCTGTTCGTCAGCCATACGTCAGCGAGCCCTAGCTGTTGCCGCTTCGGCCGCGTTGATCGAGACCGATCAGCGCCACACTGTAAAAACCGTTGTCCTGCAGCTTGTTCATGACGCCCATGAAGTCGCCGTAGATGGTCTCCTTGTCGGCCCGGATGAAGACGCGCTCCCGGGTCGGATCGCGCTTTCCGATGGCGTCCTTAAGGTCGCCGCCCATGTCGTCCAGAGTGGTCGGATGGTCGCCGATGTGGAGATTCCCATTCTTTTCAATGGTTATGTAGACCGGCTTCGGCGGACTCTTCGAGGCCTGGGCCACCGCGCGCGGCAGATCGACCTGGACCGAAGGGATAGCGAGCGGCGCACACACCATGAAGATGATGAGCAGGACCAGCATGACATCGACGAAGGGGGTGACGTTGATGTCGTGGTTCTGTTCAATATTGTATCGGTCGCCCCCTGAACCAGAAAGTTTGGCGGCCATGGGCGTTAGGCCCCCCTGTCGAGCTGCCGCGAGATGGCGTTCATCAACTCGGCGACAAAGCCTTCCGCGCGGGTCCCGTAGTTGGAGATGCGGGTCTGGAAGTAGTTATAGAACACCACCGCCGGGATGGCCGCGAACAGGCCGAAACCGGTGGCCAGCAAGGCCTCGGCGATGCCCGGGGCGACCGCCGCCAGGTTGGTCGTGCCGCTGTTGGTGATGTTGATGAACGAAACCATGATCCCGTACACCGTGCCGAACAAGCCGACGAACGGGGCGTTGGAGCCGAGGGAGGCCAGGAAGGCCATGCCGCCCGACATCCGCTTGGCCAGCGAGGCCTGAACCGCGGTCACCGCCGATCCCGCGCGGGCGACGACGGAGTCGGCATGTTCGCCGGAGACGCTGAGGCCGGCCTGACGCGAGAGCTCGACTTCCGAAGTCGCCGCCGCGGCCATGTCGGCCATCGGGTTGCCTTCATATTCTTCCGCCGTCGAGATGCGGTTGATGTCCGGGATCGACCGCGCGGACCGGAAGGCTTCCAGGAACTTGTCCGATTCCGCGTTCAAGCTGCGGAACTGGATGAGCTTGACGATCAAGGTCATCCAGGACAGGGCCGAACAGAAGAACAACCCGATGATCACGGTCTTCACCGGCCAGGTGGCGTTGATGAACATCGTAAACGCGTTGAGCTTGCCCGCGCTTTCCGAGGGGCTGGCCGCCTGGGCGGCTGCGCCGGACGACGAGTCCGCTGGGGCCGCGGCCGACGCCGAGGAGTCAGCCGGCGCCGCGGAGGCCGCCGCCGCGGCGGAATCCGCCGGAGCCGCCGATTGGGCGAAGGCCGGCGCGCTCGCCAGCAGCGCCATTGCGCCGATCAGGGCGATGATGGGGGTCTTCAGTTTGTTGGGCATCTGTCGCCAATTCCTGCCTGGTCTAACGCGTTAGGACCTAAGGGATCGTCGCGCGGGAAGCGCGTCCCCATTGAAAAAACCATTAGCCGAAACCAGATCGTATCCGACCGGACTTCAGCGCCGCTGTCCGCGTCCGTCGAAACGGTCGCAAAACCTTTCCGATCCCATGGGACCCGAAAGTGTTACCGCGATGTTAGACTTGCGGCAGGCGTCCTTTGGCAACCCCTTTTTGCATCGTCAAGGGCGAAGAAAGCCTAGGGCGCGGCGGCGATGCAGGCTGATCAACAGTTACATTGCGCCGCACAAGCCTAGCATTGTTGAAGCTGTTCGCTATTTTCGCGCGGCCGACGAAAGTCTATGCTGCGCTGCAATATAGACTGTTATGTGATATCGCCGCCGTGTAGCGGCTCCGGGGCCGGGTTGGCGGTGGGCGCGGCGTCGCGCCGAAAGGGCGACGGAGCCTTGGTCCACGCGGCTTGGCGGCGAAGGCGCGATGGTGCCTGGGGGCGGATTCGAACCACCGACACGCGGATTTTCAGTCCGCTGCTCTACCAACTGAGCTACCCAGGCCCAAGGGCCGGCGACCCCTGATTTTATCAGTCCTGCCGCGGGAGCGCCGTCTATAGGGGAGGCCCCCAGGGCTGTCCAGCGAACCCGGCTACTCCTCCTCGGCGGGCGGGACGTCCTCTTCCTCTTCGACCGGCGCGCCCGGGATCGCGTAGGCGCCGGTGAACCAGCGCGACAGGTCGACGTCGGCGCAGCGCTTCGAGCAGAAGGGCCGGAATTTCGGCTCTGCCGGTCGTTTGCAGATGGGACACAGGACCGCGGTCATTGGCGATAGCCCAACCCTTCGAGCAGGCATGCGGTTTCATAGAGCGGCAGGCCGACCACGCCGGAGTATGAGCCCGAAAGGCTGGTGACGAACCCCCCGGCCCGACCCTGGATGGCATAGGCGCCGGCCTTGTCGCGCCATTCTCCGCCGGCGAGATAGGCGGCGGTCTCGCTCGCGGTCAGGCGCTTGAAGATCAGCCGGCTCTCGCTCAGCCGCGTGGCGGCGCGGTCATCCGGCGCGATCAGGCAGACCGCGCTAACCACCCGATGGGCGCGGCCGGAAATCAGGCCCAGGAACTTGCGCGCCTCGGCCTCGTCCGCCGCCTTGCCCAGCACGCGGCGGCCGACGGCGACGATCGTATCGGCGGCGAGGATAAAGGCGTCAGGGCGCCGCTCACGCGCGGCCTGCGCCTTGGCGCGCGCCAAGCGCGCGGCGGCGAGCCGCGGCGTCTCGTCCTCGAGCGGCGTTTCGTCGATGTCTGAGGGGTCGATCGTGTCGGGCTCGATGCCGATCTGGCGGAGCAGGGCCAAGCGCCTTGGGCTGGCGCTCGCCAGGACGAGCGGGGATCGGCTGGTCAGAGCTATTTGAACCGGTAGGTGATGCGGCCCTTGGTCAGGTCGTAGGGCGTCATTTCGACCAGCACCTTGTCGCCGGCCAGGACCCGGATGCGGTTCTTGCGCATCTTGCCGGCGGTGTGGGCGATGATTTCGTGCTCGTTGTCGAGCTTTACGCGGAAGGTCGCGTTGGGCAGGAGTTCGCTCACCGTGCCCGGAAATTCCAACAGTTCTTCTTTCGCCATA
>DASYAQ010000024.1:0-8620 GCA_036501225.1 Caulobacteraceae bacterium
GGCCAGGTCGAAATTGTCGTGCGGGCCGTAGAGATTGGTCGGCATGGCCGAGATGAAGTCGCAGCCGTGCTGGCGGCGATAGGCCTGGGCGAGTTTCAGGCCGGCGATCTTGGCGATGGCGTACCACTGGTTGGTCGGCTCGAGCGGGCCGGTGAGCAGGGCGTCCTCGTCGATCGGCTGCGGCGCTTTCTTGGGGTAGATGCAGCTGGAGCCGAGAAAGAGCAGCTTCTCCGTGCCGCTCCGCCGCGCCGCCTCGATGATGTTGGTCTCGATGGCCAGGTTGTCGTGCAGAAACTCCGCCGGATAGCTGTCGTTGGCCAGGATGCCGCCGACGCGGGCGGCGGCAAGGAAGACCGCCTGCGGCCTGGCCTCGGCGACCCAGGCCTCGACCTCGGCCTGGCGGCGCAGATCGAGCCTGGTCCGGTCGACGGTGACGATCTCGCAGGCCTCGCGCTCGAGCCGGCGGACCAGGGCCGAGCCGACCATGCCGCGATGGCCGGCGACCCAGACCCGCTTGCCGGCCAGGTCGTAGAGCGGCTCACTCGCCACGGCGACGCGCTTCCTGGGCGACCGAGATCAGGTCGGCCGCCACCATCTCGGCGACCAGGGCCTCGAAGCCGATCTCGTGGCGCCAGCCCAGCCGGTTGTGGGCCTTGGACGGATCGCCGATCAGGAGGTCGACCTCGGTCGGACGGAAATAGCGCGGATCGACCGCGACGCGGACCGCGCCGGTGGCGGCGTCGACGCCGGTCTCGTCGACCCCCTGGCCGCGCCATGCGATGCCGACGCCGATCTGGGCGAAGGCCAGTTCGACCAGTTCGCGCACCGGGTGGGTCTCGCCGGTGGCCAGCACATAGTCGTCGGGCTCGTCCTGCTGGGTCATCATCCACATGCCGCGGACATAGTCGCGGGCGTGGCCCCAGTCGCGCTTGGCGTCGAGATTGCCCAGATAGACCCGGTCGATCAGGCCGAGCTTGATCGAGGCGACGGCGCGGGTGACCTTGCGCGAGACGAAGGTCTCGCCGCGCAGCGGGCTTTCGTGGTTGAACAGGATGCCGTTCGAGGCGTGCAGGCCATAGGCCTCGCGATAGTTCACCACCATCCAATAGGCATAGAGCTTGGCCGCGCCATAGGGGCTGCGCGGATAGAAGGGCGTGGTCTCGCGCTGCGGGACCTCCTGCACCTTGCCGAACAGTTCCGAGGTCGAGGCCTGGTAGAAGCGGGTCTTCTTGCCGAGGCCGAGCAGGCGGATCGCCTCCAAGAGCCTGAGCACGCCCAGGCCGTCGGCGTTGGCGGTATATTCGGCGGTCTCGAAGCTGACCTGCACGTGGCTCTGGGCGGCCAGGTTGTATATCTCGTCCGGCTGGGTCTCCTGGATGATGCGGATCAGGTTGGTGGCGTCGGTCATGTCGCCGAAATGCAGGACGAAGCGCGGATCGGTCTCGTGCGGATCCTGGTACAGATGATCGATGCGGCCGGTGTTGAACGAGGACGAGCGCCGCTTCACCCCATGCACCACATAGTCCTTGGCCAGCAGCAGCTCGGCCAGATAGGCGCCGTCCTGGCCGGTCACCCCGGTGATCAATGCGGTCTTGCGGCCGTCGCTCACGTCATCTCTCCCGTCGCCGCGCCAGGTTTACGGCTTACCGCTTGCGGAACTGATAGCAGCCGCATCCGTATTCGTAGTTCCGCGTCTCGGCCAAATCCGGGTTCAACATCGGCGGCGTCTCGGTCGGCCCGGGAATGAAGTAGAATTCCTCGAGGTCGAACTGGTCCTCGAAATAGCCCAGCACCGACTGGGCGGCATAGACCCTGTGGGCGTTGAAATAGAGGCCGGGAACGCCGGTCGGCACGACGAAATACAGCACCCCGCCCGGCCGGACGACGCGCTTCAGCTCGCTGATCGCCTTGAGATCGCCGTTGGCGTCGAGCGGGTCGCCATAGCGGCCGAGCCCGACATGCTCAACCACGTGCATGCACGAGACCGACTCCAGCGAGTCGGTTTCCATCGCCAGCGCCATCAGGTCGGCCTTCAGGCAGGTCAGGCCTTCCATCGTGATCGGCGCCGGCCGCAGGTCGTAGAACTCGGTCTCGCAAAACGCCGAGACCGTGGTGCAGAAGTTGACGCTGGACGAAAAGTCTATGTGCTTCTGAGGCTTATCGGCCGCGACCTTCCGAACGGCCCAGGCGACGTGATAGACGTAGTGGGTGTCGAAATTGGTCAGCGCGGTGTCTTCGTTCAGGATCGGCCAGCGGAAATAGCGGTGCTCGAACTCCGGCCGGGCTTCCTGCACGGCCAGCAGCGTCTGTTGCAAACCGCTTTCGTAGGCCGCCTCGTCCATATCCCTCACTCCTGTCACGCATCGTGGGCCGGCTTGTGACTTATTGCACCGTGGTCCAGACGACGGTCAAAACCGAAACAATCTGGCGATGTCCGATTCATACAGGATCAGGCCAGGAAGATAGCCTCGCACGATCAGCGCCTGCCGATCGGCGTGCGGACCGGCCAGGACCAGCACGCCGGCCGGGTCCGGAATCTCGGCGGCGGCGCTCGGAATGACCCGGACCCGCGCGTCGCCCCGAATGGCCAGAAGCCGGCCGCGGACCGCGTCGTTGTGATCGAATCCGGTGACGCCCATCGAATGCAGCGCCGGCATGCCGAGGAAGGTCCCCAGGAAGGCTTCCAACGCCGCTCGGGCTGGCACATGGCCCAACTCGGCGGCCTGTTCGTCCGACAAAAGCCCGGTCGCGCGCCGGCGGATCAGAAATTCGGCCGAGGCGCGCGACCAGGTCTTGTTCGCCAACAGCATTTCGCTGGTCGCCACCAGGCGATTGTCCATGAAGTTACGGATCATGTCCCGCAGCACCGGAAGCTGGTCCGTCGGGATCGAGGTATGGCCGAGGTGCTGAAAGCACCTGAGCGCCAGATATTGCAGGCCGGCTTCGTAGCCGTCCCTGTTGTTCATGGCGTCCTGGGCGCCGACCGAGTTGCGCGGCGGCAAGCCGGGGTGGGCGCCGACGATCCGATAGTATTTCAGGGGCAGGAAGGCGACGTCGCCGTGGTCGAGTATATTGGCCAGATGGACAAAGAACAGGAAGGCCCGGAACGGCGTGTGGAAGATCTTCTGCATCGGCTCGGTGCGGTAGACGCAGATCTCGGGGAAGACATGATTGATGATGATCATGTTCAGGAGGTCGATAGCGTTTGCCCGGCCGAAGATCCTCTGTTCCGGCAGGTCGTAGAAGCCGGTGACCGGCCCGACGTCGAGCACACCCCAGATTTCCCAAGGCGTCTGTGCGCAGGCGACACCTGGGTGCTCGTCCATGAATTTGAGAACGTCGCGCAGGACATCGAACACCAGCCGGTCGTCGTCGGCGAGATAGATGGCGTATTCGCCAAGCGCCAGGCGGTGCACGCTCATATAGTTGTCGATATAGCCGGTGTTCCTCGGCTGCCGGACCGAGCGAATCTCCGGGTGGCGGCTGGACCAGTCGGCGATCACCTTGGGCGTATCGTCCGTGGAATGATTGTCGCTGACGACCAGCTCGAAGCTGAACCCCACATCGCCATGGTCGAAGATCGCCGCGAAGGCCGTCTCGAGATAGCCCGCCCGGTTATAGGTCGGCATGCAGATGCTGAGCTTGGGGCGCACCGCCATCAGGGGCTGCGCACCGCGTTTTCGACGCCGCGCCAGCGCGCCGGAACCGGCGCCAGGGCCGGCTCATAGACGCACCAGGGCAAGGGCGCATAGACGAGCGAGTCCGGTCCCGAGCCCAGCCAGGCCGCCCACCAGGAATAGGACGAGTTGGCGATCACGAAATGGCGGCATTGCGAGAGCAGCCGAAAGTCGTTCAGCGGGCTTTCGCCGGCCTGCCGCATCACGGTGAAGTCGGCGATGTCGCGAAAGACGAACTCGCAATAGTTCGGCTCGTCGCTGAAGCAGATCACCGGCGCCGGACCCGTCTCGCGCCGGATGTCGGCGATCGCGTTGCGGTAATAGTCGGCCGCAGCCAGGCCGTGGTGGCCGTATTCGGACCGGCGGACGTGCATGCCGATGGCGGCCTTGGCGCGGATCTCGTCGCCGGGCCCGGCCAGGGCCGGATCCGGCTGCAGGCGAAAGGCGTCCGCGACCGCTTCGGACTGGCCCAGCAGATACTGTTCGTTCTGGAAGTATCCATGGAAGGTCACCCGCGGCTGCTGGCGGAAGAGCTCGGCCAGCGAACCTGCGTCGACACCCTGCTCGCCATAGGCTGGAACGCCCTCGGCGGCGGCGATCGGCAGGGTCTTGCCGCGCAGGCCCGGAAAGCTGTCCAGCAGATAGTGGCGGCCGTAGGGGTCCATCGAGACGTATTCGGCGAGGTAGCGAACCTCGGCGCCGAACAGCTTTTCGATCGCCGCGCCGAAGGCCGCCTGGAACATCTGGTTGCCAAGCCCGCCCCTGACGGCGATGAAGACTTGCGACATCAGGCCGCCTTCGAACGGTCCGAAATGCGCGCCAGCAGCCGCTCGTGAACGACGATGGTCTCCGGCGTCTTCGGATCGAGGCGCTGCATCAGCCCGGCGTTTCGGCGCTTATAGTCCTCTAGCTGATCATTATGTTCCGTATGCGCGCGCAAGAGCGCATCGGCGCCGGAATCAGCATCGAAGTCCTTGTAATAATAACCATAATCCTTGAGGAACTCGGAATTATGGATCAGCGGATAGCCGCCGTAGAGGACCTCGTAATAGAGATAGTTGAGGCCGTTCTCCCAGTGGTGGGTGACGATGGCGTCGCAATGGTTGGCGATGAAGTGCGGCCCGACGAAGCGCCCCTCGATGGTCATGACGCCAGCCTTGCTGGCCTGCAGCGACACCGCGAACGACTGGAAGTGCGGCTTTTCGCGGAACTGCCAGGCATTGGTGATGAACATGGCCTTGAAGGCGTCCGGCTGGCGGCGAAAAGCCGCCTCGCAGACCAGCATCGGCAGGTGGCTGGTCTTCATGACCGTGATGTTGGGGTCCATGACCCCGACGCGCCAGGGGTCATTGGACTTGCGGTAACCGAAGCGCGATCGGATGTCGGCGTCGGAGGTCTCGATCATCAGCGGCGACCAGATCTGCGGAACCTCATAGACCGGGCAACGATAGATGGTCTCGCACCAGCCGCGATAGGTATGCATATGCTGGGGCGTCATCCAGATGGCGTCGTAATAGTCGTGATCGAAATAGAGCTCGGCGTCGGCCCGCGGCTCTGGCTTGGCGACCATGCCTTCGATGGAGATCACGCCGCCGTTGCCGCCCTTGTAGCAGATCACCTTGCAGCCGCGTTGTTTCAGACCCATCACCGTCTCGCGGTCCATCGCCGCGCCCAGCCCGATGACAAAGTCGAGCTCGTCCATGACATCGCGGGTGCTGACGATGGCGGCGGGATCGAGGCCGAGACCTTCCGGAACGATCGGATCGCGGCCGTCGCCGTGGTTCAGCAGATAGACCCGTTTGCAGTTCGGCGCGGCGCTGAACAGCTGGTACATGAACAGCACGTTCTGCCGCAGGCCGTTCTCGAACAGGGCCAGGGTTCCATCGGCCTTGACGAAGATGGTGATCCCGACCGTGTAGCCGCTCTCCAGGCTCTTGCGCGCCTTGGTCTTGGGCGCGGGCTTGCGGCTCAACGGAAGAGTTCCTTCTTCACCGAAACGCAGCCGGCGCCCGCGGGGGTCAGATAGAGTTCGATCGCCGGGCCGGAATCGCTCACCTTCACATCGCGGGTCAGCACGTGTTCACCGGTGAACTTGGCGAAGATGGTCGATTTGACGATGTCGCAGGGCTGGCTCCAATAGATCACCTGCTCGTACATGCCCGAACAGTTGGGCGCGATCATCAGGGTGGACAGGTGGGTGTGGCCGCCGCCGGGCGGGACGCTTTCGACCGTGAACACCGCCGGCCAGCGGTCGGAATCGGGACCGAGCGGCTGGGCGACGAAGTGTGCGTTCGATCCCTCGAACAGGAAGGTCATGGCCTGTTGTACTGAGCCGGCGCAGTTGGTCAGGTGCATCTGCTGCAGGTCGAGCAGCAGTTCGTGCGAAGGGTTGCTGGCGTCGTTCATGCCGCTGGAGACCGCGGCGTCGGCCGGCGGCGGCGCTTCGGGGTGTTTCGCCGCCTGGGCTTGCGCGCTCGCCAGCGACCCGAAGACGGCGACCGCCCAGATCATGCAGGCCGCGGCCGTATGTGGGGCCCGGCTCGATCTTTTCCGCGGGGTCATGGTTTCCTCAACTCCGCTCAGCTCATCAACTTTTCGAGCAGTTCCGCGTGCCTGCGCTGCACCGCCGGATTGTCGATATTATAGCGCCACAGGGTGTCCAGAACCTTCGGCCGCCGGGCGACCTGCTCGGCGGCATGGGTGTTCAGCGCCTCGCGCAGCACCTCGCCGCCCGCCTGAGGATCGAACGCAGGATAGTAGTAGCCCGCATCTTCGAATTCCGGCGAATTGTGGATCAGCGGCCAGCCCAGATAGAGCACATCCCAATAGAGGTAGTTGAGCGCATTTTCCCACTGATGGGTGACGACGGCGTCGATATTGGCGCCCAGCATCTGCGCCACCAGGTAGCGGGACTCGGCGAATACCTTGCCCTCGCGGCTCAGATCGGTCGCGGCGCAGAACTGTTCGAAATGGGCGTTGCCCATCAGATGGTTGGCGCTGAACAGCAGCACGCTCTTGATCAGATCGCGCTGCTTGCGATGCGCCTCTTCGCAGACCAGCAGCGGCAGGTGGAAGGTCTTGACCACATTGACGTTGGGATCGAACACCCCGATGCGCCAGGACGGGTCGGCCGGCGGCCGCCAGTGCGGATTGAGCCCGAGCCGGAAGGCCGACTGGGTCAGGCAGATCGGATGCCAGATGTGCGGCGCGATCTCGACATTCGGCGTGCGCGTGATGGCGCAATAGGCGTGGTTCATGCGCCAGTGCTGCGGCGTGATCCAGCAGGCGTCGAAACCGACCGCGTTGATGTAATCGCCGTAGGAGACGCCGTTGGCCAGATCCTCGAAGTTCATCACCATGGCGTTGCCGGCCATATAGGAGACGAACTTGCCGCCGCGGGCGCGGAAGGGCCCGCTGTACTCGATCTCGGGGCGGGCGCCGAGTTCGATGATCACGTCCAGGACCTGGAACGCATCCACCATCTGCAGGGTCGGAATGCCGTAGAGATCGGCCATCGGATGGGTGGGCGGACCGCCGGGCGGCCAGCTGACCAGGCAGCTTAGCTCCACCTCCGGCAGGCGTTGAAACAGCAACGCCAGATAGACGATGTTCTGATTGATGCCGCTGGACCAGAGGGCGTCATTGGCGTCCACACCGGAAAACGCCGTAATTCCAACCTTAAGCCGCTTCACGTTTCGGACTGTCTGGGAAAGCCATGGCCCGACATAGCATCGGGCGGGCGTTGAACAAAGAAAATGGCGGGCCGCGCATTGAGCACGGCCCGCCTTTTCACGTCTAGACGGCTAGGCTTCTACCACTTGAAGCCGACGCCCGCGGAACCGCCCCATTCGGAGTCGGTGCCGACGGAGACCGCCGCGCCGAGGAACCACTGGTCCGCCGGCCGGGCTTCGTACTTGAGCGCGAAGCCGCCCTGGCTTTCGAACACGCCGCCGCCGGCGGTGAGCGATTGCTCGCCGGTCGCCAGGGTTGGCGCAACCGCGGTCTGGGCGAAGGCCATGGCGATGCCGCTGTAGGCCTTGCGCAACTGACCGAAGTTCACCGCGTCATCGGTGTTCCGGCCAGGCGCCACGTTGGTCAGCCTGCGCAGACCGGCCGTGCCGCCACCGAAGGAGACCGTATTCGGCTGGGTCGCCACGGAGTTGTCGCCGATGGCCACCGCGTTGGTCGCCCCGGCGGCCACTGTGGCCCCCGCGCCGAGCGCCGTGCCGCCCGCGGCGTGGACCGCGGCGAGAGCGCCGAGAGCCGTACCGTGGTTGGCGGTGACGTCCGCCCCGAAGCCCACCGCCGTATCGTCCGGGCCCTGGGCGAAGGCGTTGGTGCCCACCGCGACCGAGTCCGAACCGGCGAAGGCGTTGAAGCCGAGAGCCGTGCCGCCGGTGCCGGCGGAGGCGCCGCTGCCGAAGGCCAGGCCCATCGAGGGTTGGCTGGCTGGGAAACCGGCCGCGACGAAGGAGCTGTTCAGCGAGCTCAGCGAGGTGCTGACGCCGGTCAGCGAGGTCGCCACGCCAGCCAGCGAGCTCGATTGCCCGGTGCTGAGCTGAGAGACCGCCGAGGACAGCGAGGTCGAGACGCCGTTACTCAGGGTGGAGACCGCCGAGGACAGCGACACCGAGACGCCCGTGCTGAGGATCGAGACCGTCGAGGACAGCGAGGTTGAGACCCCGATGCTCAGGGTGGACACCGCCGAGGACAGCGAGACCGAAACGCCCGTGCTCAGGGTGGAGACCGCCGAGGACAGCGAGGTCGAGACCCCGATGCTCAGGTTGGAGACCGTCGAGGACAGCGAGGTCGAGACCCCGATGCTCAGGTTGGAGACCGTCGAGGACAGCGAAGTCGAGACCCCGATGCTCAGGTTGGAGACCGTCGAGGACAACGAGGTGGAGACGCCGATGCTCAGGTTGGAGACCGTCGAGGACAGCGAG
>DASYAQ010000025.1:0-3834 GCA_036501225.1 Caulobacteraceae bacterium
ATCAACATCGCCCGCAGCACAGACGAAGCCGAGCGCCAGGCGCGCGGCGAAAACGTCATCACCTCGCAGTTCGAGGAAGACGCCCGCGTCGATGCCGAATCCCAGGCCGACATGCTCGAAGGCGGCGCCGGTTCGATGGTCGACGACCGCACCTGAGCCGTCCGGCTTCGTCCACAGGTTCGAAGGGATGCGGCGCCGAAGCGGCGTGTGGCGGGCCCAGCGTTAAGCTATGATTAACCCATCATGGCCCTCGTCCCCGTACTCGACCTACGGCCCGTCCCCAGCGACGAGCCGCTGCTCGCCAACACGCCGCACAATCTGGAGGCCGAGCAGGCGCTCTTAGGCGCGCTTTTGTTCGACAACGCCGCCTACGAACGGCTGGGCGACCATCTGCAGGCGCGCCACTTCTACGAGCCCTTCCACGCCCGCCTCTATGCAGCGATCGAAGAGCATGTCCGCAAGGGCCAGCTGGCCGAGCCGATCATGCTGATCGACCGCTTCAAGAACGATCCGGCGTTCGAGGAGCTGGGCGGCCTGCGCTATCTCGCCGACCTGGTCGACCGCGCGCCGCCGGCGGCCAATGCGGCCGACTATGGGCGGGTGGTCTACGACCTGGCGCTGAAGCGCGACCTGATCCGCATCGGCGGCGAGATCGCGGTGACCGCGACGCGCGGCGACGCCGAACTCAGCGCCCGCGACCAGATCGAGGCGGCCGAGGCGCAGCTCTACGACCTGGCCGAGACCGGCGGGGTCACCAACGGCCTGAAGACCTTCGCCGATTCCCTGCGCGGCGCCGTCGAGATGGCGGCCGAGGCCTTCGGCCGCGACGGCGGCCTGGCCGGGCTCTCGAGCGGGCTGACGGATCTCGACCAGAAGCTGGGTGGGCTGCACCCGTCCGATCTCTTGATCGTCGCCGGGCGCCCGTCGATGGGCAAGTCGTCGCTGGCCTTCAACATCGCCTATCACGTCGCCAAGAACTACGCCTGGGAGCCGCAGCCGGACGGATCGCGCAAGACCGTCAACGGCGGCGTGGTCGCCGCCTTTTCCCTGGAAATGTCCGCCGAGCAGCTGGCCATGCGCCTCTTGGCCGAGGTGACCGGCGTGCCGTCCGACCGGCTGCGCCGCGGCGAGATCAACGCCTCCGAATACGGCCGGGTGCGCGATGCGGCGATGGATATCCAGTCGGCGCCGCTGTTTATCGACGACACCGGCGGTCTCTCAATGGCCAGGCTCGCCGCCCGCTCGCGGCGGCTGAAGCGCCAGATGGGCCTGGACCTGATCGTGGTCGACTACCTGCAGCTGCTGACGGTCGGCGAGACGAGCCGCACCGACAACCGGGTGCAGGAGGTGACACAGATCACCCAGGGCCTGAAGGCCCTGGCCAAGGAGCTGTCGGTGCCGGTGATCGCCTGCGCCCAGCTCTCGCGCCAGGTGGAGAACCGTGAGGACAAGCGGCCGCAACTGTCGGACCTGCGCGAATCCGGCTCGATCGAGCAGGACGCCGACGTGGTGATGTTCGTCTATCGCGAGAGCTATTACAAAAGCCGCACCGAGCCGCGCGAAGGCACGCCGGAGCACCTGACCTGGCAGGAAGACATGGACCGGGTGCGCAACCTGGCCGAGGTGATCATCGGCAAGCAGCGCCACGGGCCGATCGGCACCGTGAAGATGCACTTCAACGAAGACCTGACGAAATTCTCCGACCTGGCGCGCGACGGGCGCTACGAGGTGCGCTGAACGGGGAAAGCCGGCTGATTTTGCGGAGGCTGGCCATGCTTCCCAGACTTCTCCCAGAGGGAGAAGGAGGGGCCCGCGCACGCCGGTGCGCGGGAGGATGAGGGGATACGGCCTCTCCGGGCTGGCGCCTTTGCAATGGTTGGCGGACGGCGTTTGAATTGGAGAGGCCGTAACCCCTCACCTTCCCGATCGCTTCGCTCCGGGCCCCTCCCTCTCCCTCTGGGAGAGGTCTTAAGCTCAGGCGTGGGCCATGCCCTCGAGCTTGTCGATGCCGACGGCGGAGACCGCGGCCTTCAGGTCGTCGATGGCGACGCCGGAGCCTTCGGCGTCGACCACGAAGCGGTTGGCCACCACCACCGAATACTTGCCCGACCTGGCCTGGTTGTCGAAGCTTTCGGTGGTCAGGCGGCCATCCACCTTGCCGACCTTCTCATAGCCGGTCGCGGTCTCGTGGTCGGACTGGACATTGACCGCCCCGCCCAGGGCGGCGAGCGCGCCCATCGCCGCCAGGTCGGTGACCTGCAGCGTGATGCGGCCGTCGCCCCTGGTATAGACGCCCTCCGCGTTCGAACCGCCGATGCCGGCCGCGCCGGCGCTGGTGGCGCTGATCTCGGTGCGCGCGAAGCCGGACGGCAGGTTGGCCGGCAGCAGCGCCTTCAGCGTATCGGCCGGCACCGCCTGGACCGAGCCCGCCGGCGCGGGCTGGCCGTTGGCCTGGGCCTTCATCGCCGCGGCCGAAGCCTCGGCCGCCTTGGCCGCCTGGTCGAGCTGGCCGAGATCGACGCTGGCATTGCCCAGATGCACCGTGCCGGAGACATTGGTGATGTTGTTGGCGGCGAGGCCGCCCGCGCCGAACATCCCGGCCGCGGCCACGCTGCCGGCGATCACGCCGATGACGATATAGACGATGGCGGCCAGGATCAGGGACACCGCCGTATAGCCAAGCGCCTTGTCCTGCGGCGACTTCATCAGCTTCGGCAGGCCCAGATAGATCAGGTAGAAGCTGTAGAGGCCGACGATGCTGAGGATGCTCAGCATGGGCAAAATAGCGAAAATCCCGGCCAGCCAGGCGGCGGTCCAGCCATAGACCACCACCTTCAGCGCCTGGACGCGGTTCTTCGTGCCGCCGAAGCTGGGCGCCAGTTCGTCGATGATCAGGCCGGTGACGAAGACCCCGACCAGGCTGAGGATGTAGTAGAGCACACCACCGACAACGACGCCGATCAGGCTGCGATGAACACAGACGCCAAGGATGCAGATGGGGAAGAGGCCGCCGATGATCTGGGCGATCGCCGGGATCGCCGCCAGGATGCAGGCATAGCCCATGAACAGGCTCTGTGGGGTGGCGGCCTCGCCGTCGATCTTGTCCCACTCGGTCCGCGGCGACAGCAAGATGCCCTGAACGCGGGCGATGATCGATGGCGCGCCGGCCGGAGCCGGATTGACTACAGTCATCTCGATAACTCCCCGAGGATTCCCCTGGGGAAAAGCATAACCACGTTCTCACGTCGAGTAACGCCCAATTTCTCAACCCTGCGTGAAGCGCTAGTGTGCTGGATTTGAAGTTCGCCCGCTTATGGGTCGATCTCCGTGCGAACTTCAAATCCAAAAAGCACACTAGAAATCAAACGTTTCTAGTATGGCTCCTGATTCAGAAATTCGCTCTGCGTCGCCACCGTGCAATGGCGAATTTCTGAATCGCCACACTAGCGTCCGACTCGTTGCAGATTGACGCCCGTTTCTGGATGAAGGCTCCCATGGCTCGCGACGGCGCGGCATATGTCTGTCAGTCCTGCGGCGCGGTCCATTCGAAGTGGGCCGGCCAATGCTCGGCCTGCAACGCCTGGAACAGCCTGGCCGAGGAGATCCAGAGCCGCCCGCCCGGCGCGCTCGCGCCGACCCGGCCGAGCAAGGCGCGCGGCCTGGTCTTCGAGACCCTGGAAAGCCACACCCCCGCCCCGCCCCGCATCGTCACCGGTCTGGAGGAGTTCGACCGCGTCTGCGGCGGCGGCATCGCCAAGGGCTCGGCCATCCTGGTCGGCGGCGATCCAGGCGTCGGCAAGTCGACGCTTCTGCTGCAGGTGGTCGGCGAGGCGG
>DASYAQ010000026.1:0-15912 GCA_036501225.1 Caulobacteraceae bacterium
CATGGCGGCCTCCAGGTCCTCGAGCGGCGCGCGGCCGTCGGCCTCGATCAGGTCGCCGGGACGGGCGGTCACCCTGGCGCGCACCTGTTCGTCATGCTCGTCGTCGATCTCGCCGACCACGGCCTCGATCAGGTCCTCCAGGGTCACCAGCCCGTCGGTGCCGCCGAACTCGTCGATGATCAGCGCCATGTGGATGCGGCTGGCCTGCATCTTCACCATCAGGTCGCCGGCGCGCATGGAGCCCGGGGCATAGAGCACTTCTCGCCGGAGCCGGCGCAGCACGGTCTCGTCCGGCGCCGGGCGAATGGACTCGTCGACCAGCATCTTGAACACGTCCTTGACGTGCACCTGGCCCACCGGATCGTCGAGATTGCCGCGATAGATCGGCATGCGGGTGTGCTCGGCCTCGAGGAAGCGCGCCAGAAGTTCGTTGAACGGGCAGGCGATCTCGACCGCGACGATGTCGGCGCGCGGCGTCATGACGTCCTCGACGCTGAGCATCTTGAAGGCCTGGGCCTGGTCGACCAGGTCGAGCGAGCCGTCACCGCGCGCGGCGTGGGCCGCGGTGGCCGCGGCGTCGGCGGCGGTTTCGCCGCGCCGCCAGCGGCGGAACAAGGCGTGCAGGCCGCGGCTGCGCCTGGCGGGCGTCGACGGGCTGGTCGGATCAGACATGATCGGCCTCGGCGCCCAGCTCGGCGGCGTAGGGGTCGGGCACGCCGAGTCCGGCGAGAATACGCCGCTCCAGGCCCTCCATGACCCGCGCCTGGGCCTCGTCCTGGTGGTCGTAGCCAAACAGATGCAGCACGCCGTGAACCGCCAGGTGCTGCAGATGATCGGCGAGCGGCTTGGCCTGGGCGGCGGCCTCGGCGGCGCAGACGCCATAGGCCAGGGCGACATCGCCGGCCTGGCCCAGGCAGCCCGGCGCGGCCGGGAAGGACAGCACATTGGTCGGCCGGTCCTGGTGGCGAAAGCGCGCGTTCAGCGCCTGGATCGCCGCATCGTCGGCGAGCAGGATGGCGACGTCGCCGGGCTCCGCGCCGCCGGCATGCGGCAGCGCCGCCTCGGCCGCGGCCGCGGCGAGGGCGGCGGCTTCCGGCAGGGCCACGGTCCAGGCTGGATCGGCGATGGCGACCTCGATCATCGGACGGCCTTGGCGGCGTCGGCGTCGTAGGCGCGCACGATGCGCTCGACCAGGGGATGGCGCACCACGTCGCCGGCGGAAAACCGCGCCACCGCGACGCCCTCGACGCCTTCCAGCAGGCCGATGGCGTGCACCAGGCCCGAGTCGCCGCGATTGACCAGGTCGACCTGGGTCGGGTCGCCGGTGACCGCCATGCGCGCGCCGTCGCCCAGGCGGGTCAGCACCATCTTCATCTGCAGCCGGGTGGCGTTCTGCGCCTCGTCGACGATGACGAAGGCGTGGTTCAGGGTGCGGCCGCGCATGAAGGCGATGGGCGCGACCTCGATCTCGCCCTTGTCGCGCCGGCGCTTCAGCGGCTCGGCGCCCAATATGTCGCTCAGGGCTTCCCACACCGGGGCCATGTAGGGGTCGACCTTCTCGTTCATGTCGCCGGGCAGGAAGCCCAGCCGCTCGCCGGCCTCGACCGCCGGCCGCGTGATGACCAGCCGGTCGACCTCGCCGCGCAGCAGGAGCCCCGCCCCGTGCGCCACCGCCAGGAAGGTCTTGCCGGTGCCGGCCGGGCCGGCGGCGAAGACCAGGTCGTTGCGGGTCAGGAGGTCGAGATAGGCGGCCTGAGCGGCGGTCTTGGGCGCCACGGCGCCGCGCCGGCCGATCGGGATGCTGCCCAGCCCGGCCGGCGCCTCGCCGCTCCTGGCCGCGGTGGCCGCCGCGCGGACATCGCCCTCGGAGACGGCCACGCCCTTGTCGGCGCGATCGGCGATGGCCCTGACCGCCCGCTTGGCGGCCGCGCGCGCCTTGGGGTCGCCCGCCAGCGACACGCCGCCGCCCGGGGTCTCGACCAGCACGTGGAAGGCGTCCTCGAGCAGGGCGGCATGGCGGCTGTTCGGCCCGGAGACCGCGCGCAGACCGGCGTCGGACAGCGGCACGAATTCGCGGGTCTCGGGGCTCAAGCGGGCTCCAGCACAGGCGTGTGCGCCAGCGCCCCGGCAAGGCTGTTGCGCTCGGCGCGGGTGATGGCGACGGGCGCGATCCGGCCGACGAGCGATTGCGAGGCGGTGACGTGCACGCCTTGCAGATAGGGGCTGCGGCCGATGATCTGGCCGGGATGGCGGCCGGGCTTTTCGAACAGCACCGGCAGGATGCGCCCGACCGAAGAGGCGTTGAACTCGGCCTGTTGCGCGGCGAGCAGGGCCTGCAGCCTTTGCAGGCGATCGTCCTTCTCGGCCTCGGCGACCTGGCCCGGCATGGCCGCGCCGGGCGTGCCCGGACGCCTGGAATATTTGAACGAAAAGGCGCTGGCGTAGCGGGCCTCGCAAACCACGGCCAGCGTCGCCTGGAAGTCGGCCTCGGTCTCGCCGGGAAAGCCGACGATGAAGTCGCCGGACAGCGCCATGTCGGGCCGGGCCGCGCGCACGCGCTCGACCAGGCGCAGATAGTCGGCGGCCGTATGCCCCCGGTTCATCGCCTTCAGCACCCGGTCCGACCCCGCCTGCACCGGCAGGTGCAGATAGGGCATCAACGCCTCGACCTCGGCGTGGGCGGCGATCAGCTCGTCGTCCATGTCGCGCGGATGGCTGGTGGTGTAGCGGATGCGGTCCAGGCCCTCGATCCTGGCCAGGGTCCGGATCAGGGGGCTGAGCCCGCCCGCATAGGCGTTGACGTTCTGGCCGAGGAGGGTGATCTCGCGCACGCCCTTGGCCGCCAGCCGCTCGGCCTCGGCGACGATGGCCGCGGCCGGCCGCGAATATTCCGCGCCGCGCGTATAGGGCACCACGCAGAAGCTGCAGAACTTGTCGCAGCCTTCCTGCACGGTCAGGAAGGCGCTGACGCCGCTGACTGCGCGCTCGTCCGGCAGCGCGTCGAACTTCTTTTCGGGGGCGAAATCCGCCGCCAGCCGCTCGCCGGCGGCCCGGTGGGTGCGCGCGATCAGCTCCGGCAGCCGATGATAGGATTGCGGCCCGATCACCAGATCGACCGCCGGCTGGCGGACCATGATCTCGGCGCCCTCGGCCTGGGCGACGCAGCCGGCGACCGCGATGAGCATCGCGCCGCCGTCCCGCGCGCGGGCCGCCTTCAGAGGCTTGAGGCGGCCAAGCTCGGAATAGACCTTTTCGGCCGCCTTCTCGCGGATATGGCAGGTGTTGAGCACCACCAGATCCGCGCCCTCCGCCGTCTCGGTGGCGGCATAGCCCAGCGGGCGCAGCAGATCGGCCATCCGCTCGCTGTCATAGACGTTCATCTGACAGCCGTAGGTCTTGATGTAGAGGCGCTTTTGCGGAGCCGCGGTCATGCTCGGTTTATGAGCGCGGGGCCGACGTCGCGCAAGGCGAGCGCATGGCGCGCGACATGCCGGGCCGCTGCACGGCTCAGTTTTCGCTCTCGTCCAGCGGCACGCCATAGAGCTCCAGCCGGTGGTCGACCAGCCGGTAGCCGAGGCGTTTGGCGATGGCGTCCTGCAGCGCCTCGATCTCCTGGTCCATGAACTCGACCACCTGGCCGGTCTTCATGTCGATCAGGTGATCGTGGTGGGTGTCGGGCGCCTCTTCGTAGCGCGAGCGGCCGCCCTGGAAGTCGTGGCGGGCGATGATGCCGGCCTCTTCGAACAGCCGCACCGTGCGATAGACGGTGGCGATGGAGATGTGCGGATCGGTTTCGTGGGCGCGCCGGTACAGCTCCTCGACGTCAGGATGATCGTGGGCGAGCGACAGCACGCGCGCGACGACCCGGCGCTGGTCGGTCATGCGCATGCCCTTTTCGATGCAGAGCTTCTCGATCCGGTCCAAGCCTTAGCCCCGTTGCTGGCGGCTCAGGATAGGCTCAACCGGGCGGGCTGTTAAGATCGCGTCGCAAGACCAGCGCATCGACGGCGCCCGCGCCGCGACGATAATAGGCCGGACGCTGCCCCGCCGGGCTGAATCCGGCGGCGCGATAGAGGCCGAGGGCGGCGTCGTTGTCGCTGGCGACCTCGAGGAAGAGGCTGCGCGCGCCGGCCGCCGCGGCGTTGAGCGCCACGGCCTCGACCAGGGCCCCGCCGACGCCGGCGCGTCGATACGGCGGAGCGACCGCCAGGGTCAGCACCTCGGCCTCGTCGGCGACCGCGCGAGCCAGGATGAAGCCGACGATCGCCTCGGTTTCCGGATCGCGGACGGCCAGGCCAAACCCGCCAGGCCCCTCGAGCAAGGCCCCGATCTCATCGGCGCCCCAGGCCTCGTCGAAGCTCGCCGCATGCACGGCGGCCAGGCCGGCCGCGTCATCGATGGTGGCGCCGGCGAGCCTCATGGCGCGGCGGCCAGGCGGGCGTCGGGCGCACGCAGATAGAGCGGACGCGGCGGCGGAAAGGGTGGCGCGGCGCGCGACGCCAGCAGCGCAACGACGACGGGATCGGGCGCGGGCCGCGCGATCACCGCGGCGTGCGGCAGGACGCCGGCCAGCAGGGCGGCGCCCGGACCGACCAGGGCCGCGGGGCCGCCGCTCCGGAGTTCGGCCAGGCGCGCGGCGGCCGTCTCGAGCGGCAGGGCATCGGGCGCCATCAGGGCGCGGCCGCCGTAGAAGGCCTGCAGATAGACCTGGTCGCGCCGGGCATCGATCACCGCCGCGATGAAACCGTCGCCGGCGTCCCGCGCCAGGGCCTCCAGCACGCCGACGCCCACCACGGGCCGGTCGAGCGCCAGCCCGAGGCCCTTGGCGAAGGCCAGGCCAACGCGCAGGCCGGTGAACGAGCCCGGGCCGATGGTCACGCCGATACGGTCGAGGGCGGGAAACGCCACCCCCGCCCGCGCCATCGTCGCCTCGACCATGACCGCCAGCCGCTCCTGATGACCGCGCCGCATGGCCTCGGAGCCGGCCGCCAGCACGCGCTCGTCGGCGCAGACGGCGACGGAACAGGCATCGAGGCAGGTGTCGAGGGCGAGCAGGATCACGCCGGCGGCGTCCAGACGATCGCCTCCACATAGGCGACCTTGCGCAGCAGCGCGTCCGGCGGAATCTCTTCGGAATCCCAGCCCGGCACGGCGAACTGATAGGTGACGGCGCCCTCGCCCGGCCGGGCGCAGAAGACGGTGTTGCGATCGCGCTGGGCGCCGAGGTCGCACTCGGTCAGGTCGAAATGGGCGTCGCGCCACTTCAGGCCGATCCGCTCGCCTTGCGGGCCTTGCACGGGTCCGCCCAGCGCCCGCACCGCCCCGATCATCGGGTCGGTGGTGCCGGGCGCATTGCCGGTTCCGTCGTCGATCTCCAGCATTTCCATCCCGCCCTGGGTCACGGTGATCACCGCCATGGTCTCGTCGTCGGCGACGCGCACCGTGCCTTCGCTGACCCGGGCCAGGGGGAACAGTTCCTGGATGCGCGGCGCCTCGAAATAGCTCATCCGCCGGATTGGCCCGACGCCCCAGACGCCGATGGGAAGCGGCCCGGCGCGATAGGGCGCCGCCCTCGGCGCGGTCACCGGCTTCAACGGCGACGGCGAGCAGGCCTGGAGCAGGACCGCCGCTCCCAAGAGGACCGTGGACGGACGGATCATCCGCTCTCGGTTAGACGATCCGGCAGGCCTCTTCAAATGTCAGCCTCGGCGAGCGCGCGAAGAGGTTCTCGTCGGTGCCGTGGCCGATGGAGCAGATGAAGTTGGATTCGATCCGCGTGCCGGCGAAAAATTCCGCGTCGACCGCGGCATTGTCGAAGCCGGACATGGGGCCGCAGTCGAAGCCGAGGGCGCGGGCGGCGAGAATCAGATAGGCGCCCTGCAGCGAGCCGTTGCGAAAGGCCGCCACCCGGGCGAATTCCGCATCGGCGAACCAGTCCTTGGCGCCAGGATTGTGTGGGAAGAGCTGCGGCACCTTTTCCGCGAAATCGAGGTCGTAGCCGACGATCACGGTAACCGGCGCCTGGCGTATCTTGGGCGCGTTGCCGGGAATGGCCAGGGCGGCGAGCTTTTCGCGGCCCTCGGGCGAGGCGACCCAGACGAAGCGCGCCGGGCTGATATTGGCCGAGGTGGGGCCCATCCTGGCCAGGTCGTAGATGGCCCGCATGTCGTCGGGCGTGACCGGCTCGTCGGTCCAGCCATTGCGGGTGCGCGCGGTGCGAAAAATCTGATCCAGCGCGCTGGCGCCGAGGGCCTGGCCCATGCCGGAACTCCGTCTTGGTCTGGTAGGGCCGATCGCGGAGCGGCTAGAGCGTCTGCTCGACCCGCGTCACCTCGGGCACATAGTGTTTGAGCATGTTCTCGACCCCGGAGCGCAGGGTGGCCGCCGAGGACGGGCAGCCGGAACAGGCGCCGCGCATGTTGAGGAAGACCACGCCGGTGGCGGCCTCGAAGCGGTTGAAGGTGATGTCGCCGCCGTCCTGGGCCACCGCCGGGCGGATGCGGGTGTCGAGCAGGTCCTTGATCTCGGCCACCACCTGGGCGGCGTCGCCTTCATAGACCCTGTCGTCATGGCCCTCCTGCTCTGCGTCGAGCAGCAGCGGCTGGCCGGAGGTGAAATGATCCATGATCGCCGCCAGGATCGGCGCCTTCAGCTGCGGCCATTCGCGGCCGCCGCCCGAACGCATGACGGTGATGAAGTCGGGGCCGAAGAAGACCCGGGTCACGTCGCCCAAAGCGAAGATGGCCCCGGCCAGCGGCGAGGACTCCGCCTCGGCGGCGTCGCGGAACTCGCGCGTGCCCTCGTCGAGCACCTCGCGGCCGGGAAGGAACTTGAGAACATCGGGATTGGGGGTGGTTTCGGTCTGGATGAACATGATCGTCTCTCGAACGCGTCTCGCCTCAAATGGCCTTTGCGAGGCCGGGGCGCAAGCGTCTCACCGGCTCATGCCGTGCATCGGTGGCGCGGCGGCGGATGGAATCTGGGCGCGAATGTGGAAGCTCGCCCTTATCGTCCCGGCGCGCTGGAAGACCAGGCTGATGTCCTGCTCGCCGCCTTCGGCCAGCGGCTCCTTCAGGTGCGTCAGCATCAGGTGCAGGCCGCCGGGGTGGAAAGCCACCTGGCCGTGGGCGGGGATGGTGACCGGCGCGGCCGACTTCATCATCGACATGCCCGCCATCTCTTCGGTTTCATGGATGTCGACGCTGACCGCGCAGGCGCAGCGGGCGGCGATGAGCTTGTCAGGCGCATTGCCTGAATTGGCGATGACCATGTAGGCGGCGCTGTTCGGCGCACCGCCGAACGAGGTGCGCACCATCCGGCTGGAGACGGTGATGTCGCCCTTCTTGACCTGATGCGGATCGGCGGCCGCGCCGCCGGCGGCCAGTATGGTCGCGGCGAACAGCGAAAAGAGCGCGGCGCGATGTCTTGCGGCGACCATGGACGCCTTCTAGGCCTTGGGGGCCCAGAAACCCACCAGGCATTTGGTCTCGGCGATCACCGGCTCGGCCAAACTGCGCGCCTTCTCGGCGCCGGCGGCCAGGATGCGGTCGATTTCGGCCGGATCGGCGGCAAATCTGCTCATTTCGGCGGCCATCGGCGACAGGGTTTGGATCAGCAGCTCCGCCAGCGCCGGTTTGAACGACTGGCCAAAGCCCTGGCCGCCATACTCCTTGAGCACATCGGCCTCGGTTCGGCCTGAAAGCGCCGCATAGAGGCCGACCAGATTCTCCGCCTCCGGGCGGTCCTTCAGCCCCTCCACACTCTCCGGCAGCGGCGCGGGGTCGGTGCGCGCCTTCCTGATCTTGGCCGCGATGGTGTCGGCATCGTCGGTCAGGTTGATCCGCGACTGATCGGAGGGATCGGACTTGGACATCTTCACCCGGCCGTCGCGCAAGGACATGACCAGCGACATGGTGTTCGCGCCCTCGATCAGCGCCTCGGGCAACGGGAAAAACCCTGGAGCCGCGAAGTCATGATTGAACTTCTGGGCGATGTCGCGGGTCAGCTCCAGGTGCTGCTTCTGGTCCTCGCCCACCGGGACGTGAGTGGCCCGATAGACCAGGATGTCGGCGGCCTGCAGCACCGGGTAGGTGTAGAGGCCGACGCTGACCCGCTCCTTGTTCTTGCCCGACTTGTCCTTGAACTGGGTCATGCGGTCCAGCCAGCCGATGCGGGCGACGCACTGGAAGATCCAGGCGAGTTCGGCGTGAGCGCTGACCGCCGATTGCGGGAAGATGATCGCCTTGTCCGGATCAACGCCGGCGGCGAGATAGGCCGCCGCGATCGCGCGGGTCTGCGCGGCGAGCTCCTCCGGCGACTGCCAATCGGTGATGGCGTGCAGGTCGACGACACAGAACAGGCACTCCATCCGGTTCTGCAGATCGACGAACTTCTTCACGGCGCCCAGATAGTTGCCGAGATGCAGCGCCCCGGAGGGCTGCACGCCGGAAAGCACGCGGTCGGGGCCTGAATAGTCGGGAGGCGGGAGGTCGGTCATGGGATGACTTGGGTTTCGAGGCGACGGGTGAGGCGCGCAGGCGCACGCCAACGAACGGAAACTAGAGCGGGCCTGCGGAAAAGTGTGAAGCGGTTTTCCGCAGGCCCGCTCTAACTCTTAGTGATCTAGGCCGGTCCGCCGCGCCATCGCCGAATTTGCGCTGTCGTCAATCGCATGGCCGGCCATTAGCCCCAATGTTCCGCCTAGGGCAAGGGCGTGGGGATGTCGGCGGGCTCGATCCGCGTGGGGCGGCGCAGCGCCGCGCGCAGCTCGGCCATGGTGATCCCGCCGGAGGCGAACAGCAGCAGCGGATAGGCCGCCCCGGCGAAGACCAGCACCAGCAGGATGACGATCTCCTTGGCGTGGATCGGGCCGAGGCTGAGACCGCCGAGCAGGCCCTGCAGCTGTGGGCGATAGTGGCCGGCCGCCGCCAGCAGCAGGCCGAGCGCCGTGCTGGCGGCCAGGATGCGCAACAGCTTCGACCGCGCGCGGGCGCCGATCGCGTAGTGGCCGCGGCGCGCGAGCGTGACGCTCATCATGATCACGTTCAGCCAGGCCGCCAGGCTGGTGGCCGCGGCGATCCCCGGCACGCCGATCAGGTGGAACAGGGTCAGGCCCGCCGCCACGGTGATCGCCACCGAAATCAGCGCGTAGCGCATCGGCGTGGCCGTATCCTGCCGGGCGAAGAAGGCGCGGTTAGTGATCTGGGCCAGCACGAAGGCCGGCACGCCCCAGCCGTATTGCTGCAGGGCCAGGGCGGTGGCGTGGGCGTCGAGGCTCTTGAAGGCGCCGCGGGTATAGAGGGCGTCGATCATGAAGAAGGGGATGGTGACCAGCGCCGCCGCCGCCGGCAGGGTCAGCGCCATCGAGAAGGTGATCGCCTCGTCCATGGCGCTGCGCGAGCCGGCCTCGTCGCCGCCGTGGACGGCGCGGGACAGCCTGGGCAGCAGGGCCACGCCGATGGCGACGCCGACCAGACTCTGCGGCAGCTGGTAGAGCCGGTCGCAGACCGCCAGCCAGGAGCGCGCGCCATTGATCGGCGAGACCAGGATCTGCGAGACGAAGACGTTGATCTGGCTGGCGCTGGCGGCGATGGCGCCGGGGACGGCCAAGCCGATCAGCTGCTTGATCTGCGGCGTCAGCCTCGGCCAGCGCCAGTCGACATGGGCCCCGGAGCGGCGCACGCCGTACCAGAGCAGGGCGGCCTGGGATATCCCGGCGGCGAGCACGCCCCAGGAGGCGGCGATGGCGGCCGGCTGCGGCGCATGGGCCGGGATCACCGTCACCAGGGTCCAGATGTTGAGCAGCACCGGCGCCACGGCCGACAGGATGAAGCGGTTGCGCGCCTGCAGCACACCCGACAGGTGGGCATAGATCGCCATGCAGGGCAGGTAGGGCATGGTGATCATGGTCAGCATCACCGTCAGGTGGAACTTGGCCGGATTGGCCGCGAACCCCGGGGCGAAGGCCATGATCACCCAGGGCATGGCCAGCTCGGCCGCGACGGTGATGGCCAGGGTCGCCGCCGCCAGGGTGGCCATGGCGTCGGCGGCCAGGGTGTCGGCGACGTCCTCGCCCTCGTGCTCCAGCGACTTGGCGTAGGTCGGCACGAAGGCCGAGGCGAAGGCGCCTTCGGCGAAGATGCGGCGAAACAGGTTTGGAAACGCAAAGGCGGTGTTGAAGGCGTCGGCGGCGAAGGTGGCGCTGGCGCCCATATAGTAGCTGACCGCCAGGTCGCGGACGAAGCCCATCACCTTGCTGATCAAGGTGAAGGCCGAAAAGATGATCGACGAGCGGATCATGCCCGCCCGCGCGCTCCGGGCCGGGGCGGCGGGCGCGGCCGGAACGGCGGCGGCGGGATCGACGGTCACCGGGCGGCGGTACGCTGGGTCGTGGGGGCGGTCAAGCGGGCGGAGCGGCTCTAGCGTGCCGGGATTTCAAGTTCGCCAGCAGATTGGATCAGGCTCGGCGCGAACTTCAAATCCCAAAGAGGCACGCTAGAAAATCAACACGTTTCTAGTGCGGCTCTTTGATCCAGAAATTCGCTCCCAGGTCGCCACAAAGGCCCCGGCGAATTTCTGGATCGCCGCACTAGCGTGCGACGCTGGCGCGCGCCTTCTCCAGCCGCGGGCGGCCTTGCGTCGGCTCCGTCGGCTCCTCGTCGAGCACCTGGCTGAGCGCCGTCTTCAAGGCGTTGATCGGGCGGGCGGCGGTGAATTTGCCGCCCTCCGGCCCGTGGCAGTAGAAGGCGTCGACGGCGCGTTCGCCATAGTTGTCGATGTGCGCCGACTGGATGGACAGCCCGGCCTCGGCCAGGGTGCGGGCGATGGCGCCCAAGAGGCCCGGCCGGTCGCGGCCCGAGACCTCGATGACCGTGGCCTCGTCGGAGGCCTCGTTGTCGACGATGACCGAGGGCGTGATGGTGAAGGCCGCGGCGCGGCCGGGGTCGCCGACCCGATGCGGCTTGGTCTCGTCGGCTTCGCCGCGCGCCGCCGCTTCCAGCGCCGCCGTCAAGCGCTCCAGCGCCCGTGGGCTGTCGCTGCCCAGCGCCTCGCCCCTGATGTCCTGAACGAAGAACAGGTCGAGCACCTCGGCCTTCGACGAGGTGAAGGCGCGCGCGCCGACCACATTGGCGCCGAAGTCGGCGATGGCCACGGCCAGGTCCGCGAACAGGCCGCGGCGGTCGTGGGCGGCGACAACCACCTCGGCCGCATTGCTTTCCCGCCGGATGGAGGCGGAGGCCGCCGCGCCACCCTGGGCGCCCGCCCGCCGGGCCAGCGCCGCGTGGGCCAGGTATTCTTCGGCCGAGAAAGCGGTGAAATAGGCGTTTTCCATCGCCCCGGCCCAGGCTTCCGCCTCCGGCTCGGCGGTGATCAGCTGCGTGCGCGCCTCGTCGGCCGCCGCGTGCAGATGCCGGCTGAAGGTGGCCGCCGCGTCGGCGGTGCGGCCGCCGCGGAACACCGCCTCGGTGGCCCCGAACAGCTCGCGCATCAGCTGGCCCTTCCAGCCGTTCCAGACGCCCGGCCCGACGGCGCGGATGTCGGCGACGGTGAGCAGCAACAGAAGCCGCATGCGCTCGGGCGTCTCGACGATCTGGGCGAAGGCGGCGACGGTGCGCGGGTCGGCGACGTCGCGCTTCTGCGCATAGTCGCTCATCACCAGGTGATGCTCGACCAGCCAGGCGACCAGCTCGACCCGGTCGCGCTCCAGCCCCAGCCGCTCGCAGGCGGCCCTGGCCGAGCGCGCGCCGGCCTTTTCCTGGCCGCCGACGCCGCCCTTGCCGGTGTCGTGCAGCAGCATGGCCAGGAACAGCACCTCCTTGTCCTCGATCAGCGGCCACATGGCGACGGAAAGCGGGTGGTCCCTGACCAGCTGACCGTTGGCGATGTCGGCGATGATCCCCACCGCCCGCAGCGTGTGCTCGTCGACGGTATAGGAGTGGTACATGTTGAACTGCATCTGGGCGACGATGTGCCCGAACTCGGGGAGGAACCGGCCAAGCACGCCGCTCTCGTTCATCATGGTCAGGGTGCGGTAGGTGCTGCGCCCGCGCGCCAGCACGTCGAGAAAGGCCTTGGCGGCTTCCGGATCGCGCCTGAGCTTGGAGGTGATCAGCGGCAGCGAACGGGTGGCGGCGGTGAAGGCGTCGGGGTGCAGGTCGAGGTCGCGGCGGTCGGCGATGGCGAACAGCCTGAGCAGATTGACCGGGTCGCGCTCGAAGGTCTCCAGACCCTCGATGGTCAGCCGACCGCTCTCGATCAGGAAGCCCGGCTCGTCCAGCGGCTTGGGGCCGGCGCCTCGGCGGCGCGGCAGGAAGCGCGACAGGCCCTTGGGCGCGGTCTTTTCGGCGTCGGCCTCCAGCTTGGCGCAGAATTCCCGGGTCAGCACCCCGACCTCGCGCGCGATCAGGAAATAGCGCCGCATGAAGCGCTCGACGGCGGGCGTGTTGTCGCCGCCCTTGCGCGGCCGGTCCTCGTAGCCCATCCGCCGGGCGATCTGCGGCTGCAGGTCGAAGCTCAGCCGCTCTTCCGGCCGGCCGGTGGCGAAGTGCAGATGGCCGCGCACCGCCCAGAGGAAGTCGAAGGCGCGGATGAAGGCGCGCACCTCGCGGCGGTTGAACATCTCCAGGCTGAGGGCGTGGTCGGGGCTGTCCAGCGGATGCAGGTACTGGGCGATCCAGAACAGGGTGTTGAGGTCGCGCAGGCCGCCCTTGCCGTCCTTGACGTTCGGCTCGACCAGATAGCGGCTGGCGCCGATGCGGGAGTGGCGCTCGTCGCGCTCCTTCAGCTTGGCGGCGACGAAATCGGCGCCCGTGCCCTTCAGCACCTCCTCGCGGAAGCGGCGCTTCAGCGTCTGGGCCAGCACCTCGTCGCCGGTCAGCTGCCGGGCCTCGAGGATCGAGGTGCGGATGGTGTGGTCTTCGCGCGAGAGCCTGAGACACTCCTCGATGGTGCGCGAGGCGTGACCGACCTTGAAGCCCAGATCCCACAGCGCATAGAGCATGAACTCGATGACGCTCTCGGCGTGGGCGGTCTGCTTGTAGGGACGCAGGAACAAAAGATCGATGTCGGAGAAGGGCGCCAGCGTACCGCGCCCGTAGCCGCCGACCGCCATCAGCGCCAGCCGCTCGCCCTCGGTGGGGTTGCGGGCGCGAAAGATGTGCACGGTGGTGAAGTCGTAGAGCGCCGAAATCACCTCGTCGGTGACGCCGGAGAGCAGCCGGGCGGTCTCGATGCCGCCGCCGCCGGCCTCCAGCCGCTCCTTGGCGATCATGCGGCCGCGGAACAGGGCGGCTTTCAGGATCTCCAGCGCCCGGCGGCGCTGCTCGGCCTCGTCGCCGATGGCGTCCAGCGCCGCGGCCGACAGCTGGGCGCGAAGCTTAAAGCCGTCGACGACATATTCGATGCGGGTGGGGCGGAGGCGCGGCGGCATGAACTCTGGTCTATATAGCAACGATGGCCCGGGAGTCCGACGATCGTCACGAAGGCTTTATCGTGCGCGCCCGTTTAGCCGATCAGCCCCTTGAGGCGATAGAGGGCGTCCATCGCCTCGCGCGGGCTCATGCCGTCGAGATCGAGTTCGGCCAGGGCGCGATCGACCGCGCTGGGCTCGGCGACGAAGGCATGCGCCGGCTCGGCCGCCGCGGCGAACAGCGGCAGATCGTCCAGCCGCGCCGGCGAGGCCTGCTCGCGCTCCAGCCGGTCGAGCACCTGGCGGGCGCGCGCCACCACCGTCGGCGGCACCCCGGCCAGCTTGGCCACCTGGACGCCATAGGAACGGTCGGCGGGACCGGGCCGGGCCTCGTGCAGGAAGACCAGGTCGCCGTTGAATTCCTTGGCCCGCATGGAGAGGTTGGCGACATGCGCCATCCGCCCCTCCAGCTGGGCCAGCTCGTGATAGTGGGTGGCGAAGAGGGCGCGGCTCCGGTTCGTATCGTGCAGGGCCTCGGCGCAGGCCCAGGCGATGGCCAGGCCGTCATAGGTCGCGGTGCCGCGGCCGATCTCGTCCAGGATCACCAGCGAGCGCGGCGTCGCCTGGGTGAGGATGGCGGCTGTCTCCACCATTTCGGCCATGAAGGTCGAGCGGCCGCGGGAAAGGTCGTCGGCCGCGCCGACCCGGCTGAACAGCCGGTCGACCACGCCCAGCTTCAGCCGTTTGGCCGGCACGAACGAGCCGGCCTGGGCCAGCACGGCGAGCAGCGCGTTCTGGCGCAGGAAGGTCGACTTGCCGGCCATGTTCGGGCCGGTGACCAGGATGAGCCGCGCCGCGTTCGCGCCCGAACCGTCCAGCCAGCAATCGTTGGGGGTGAAGGCCTGGCCCTCGCGGCGCACCGCCGCCTCGACCACCGGATGCCGCGCCGCCTCGGCGATGAAGTCGAGGGAGCGGTCGACCTCGGGGCGCACCGCGCCGGCCTCTTCCGCCCATTCGGCCAGGGCCGCGGCGACGTCGAGCCGCGCCAGCGCCTCGGCGGCGGCCTGGATCGGAACGGAAAGCCCGCGCGCCCGCTCGCGCCAGATCTCGAAGGTCTCGATCTCGATGGCCAGGGCGCGTTCGGCGGCCTGGGCGATGCGGGCGTCCAGCTCGGCCAGTTCGACGGTGGTGAAGCGGACCTGGTTGGCCAGGGTCTGGCGATGGATGAAGGCGGCGTTCAGCGGCGGCTGCATCAGCGCCTCGGCCTTGGCCGCGCCCAGCTCGACGAAATAGCCCAGGACGGCGTTATGCCGGACGCGCAAGCTTAAGCCCGTCTCCATCTGCAGCCGCGCCTCCAGCGCCGCCACCACCCGGCGGCTGTCGTCGCGCAGGGCCCGCACCTCGTCCAGTTCCGGCCGCGCCCCCAAGGCGACGAACCCGCCGTCGCGCGCCTGCGCCGGCAGGTCGGGACCGAGCCCCGTCTCCAGCGTCTCGATGAAGTCGGCCAGGGCCGCCGCGGGCGACAGCGCGCGCGCCGCCTCGGCGATCTCGCTCGGCGGCGCATCGAGCGGCTCGGATTGCGCCGCGACCAGGGCGGCCAGCGTCTCGGCGATGCGCAGGCCGTCGCGCAGGCAGCCCAGGTCGCGCGGGCCGCCGCGTCCGAGCGCCAGCCGCGCCAGCGCCCTGGCGATGTCGCCGGCGCCCTTCAGCGCCGCGCGCAGCTCGCGGCGCAGGTCGCGGCGGCCGAGCAGCCAGTCGACCGCATCCAGCCGCGCGGCGATGGCGTCGGGATCCAGCAGCGGCCGGCCGAGCCGCGCCGCCAGGAGCCGCGCCCCGCCGGCGCTGACCGTGCGATCGATGGCCGCCAGCAGCGAGCCTTCGCGGCCGCCCGACTGGCTGCGCTCGATCTCCAGGCTGATGCGCGTCGCCGGGTCGATCGCCATGGCGTCGGCGTCGCCGGCCCGCCTTGGCGCGCGCAAGGCTGGCGGCCGACCGGCCTGGGTCACCTCCAGATGCGCCGCGATCAGGCCCAGCGCCGAGACCTCCGCGCCGGTCAGAGACCCGAACCCGTCGAGCGCGGCGACGCCGTAGAGCCGCTTGACCCTGGCCTCGGCGGCCGACGGCTCGGCCAGGGCCTGGGCGACCGGCTGGACGAGGCCGCTCTGCGATTTCAGCGCCACAGCCAGCTCGGCGTCGGCGAACAGTCGGTCGGGAACCAGGATTTCCGAGGGCGCCAGCGCGGCCAGCACCGCCGCCAGCCCCGCGCGGCTGGTCGAGATCACCTCGACCTCGCCGGTGGACAGCTCGCCGCGGGCCACCGCCGCCTGGCCGGCGCGGAGCGCCACCGCCGCCAGCCGATTGGCCCCGCGCGCGTCCAAGAGGCCGTCCTCGGTCAGGGTGCCCGGCGTCACCACCCGCACCACGTCGCGGCGGACGATCGACTTGCCGCCGCGTTTGCGCGCCTCGGCCGGGTCTTCCATCTGCTCGCAGACCGCGACCTTGAA
>DASYAQ010000027.1:0-1572 GCA_036501225.1 Caulobacteraceae bacterium
TCTCCTTCTTCGGGTGGTCGGCCTCCAGATAGAGCAGCTGGGCGCAGATCAGCGCCGACATGCCGTCCTCGACCGGCTGGCGCAGCGGACTTCGTCTAAGTCGCTGAAAAAGAATGCTTTATCCGGATAAGCCGTAACCCCTCACCCTCCCATTCGCTTCGCTCTGGGGCCCTCCCTCTCCGTTTGGGAGAGGTCTTTTACGCCGCCGCCAGGGGGGCCGGGCCGATATAGATCGACTGGGGCCGGATCAGGCGGCCGCCTTCGACCTGCTCGCGGGCATGAGCGACCCAGCCGGCGACGCGGCCGATGGCGAAGACGCAGGTGAAAGCGTCGGGCGGGAAGGCCAGCGCCTCCAGCATCAGGGCCGTGTAGAGCTCGACATTGGTCTGCAGCGAGCGGTTCGGTTTGCGTTCCTTGAGCACCGCCAGGGCCGCGGTCTCGACCGCTTCGGCGAAGGCCAGCCGGCCGGGCAGCGAGTTGGAGCCTTCGCCCAGCGTCTTCACCGCCCGTTTCAGCGCATCCGCGCGCGGGTCTCGGACCTGGTAGACCCGGTGGCCGAAGCCCATCAGCCGGTCGCCGCGGTCCAGCGCCGCCTCCAGCCAGGCCTTGGCGTTCTCCGGCGTGCCGATGGAGTCCAGCATCTCGATCACCGGCCCCGGCGCGCCGCCGTGCAACGGGCCTTTCAGCGCGCTGATGCCGGCCACCACGGCCGAGGTCAGGCCGGCCAGGGTCGAGGCGACCACGCGGGCGGCGAAGGTCGAGGCGTTCAGCCCGTGGTCGCAGACGGTGACCAGATAAGCGTTCAGCGCGTCGATCTCGGCGGGCGTGGCGGCGTGGCCCTTGATCATGCGCAACACGTCGGCGGCATGACCGAGCTGCGGGTCGGGCGCGATAGGGTCCAGGCCCTGCTTGCGGCGCGAGACCGCCGGAGTGAAGACCGCCGGCGCGGCGATCAGGCGCAGCGCGATGGCGAGATCGTCGCCGTCTGCCAGCCGGGCCATCAGAGCGCGCACGCCCTCGATCGTGCCATGGGCCAGCAAACGGTCGTCCAGGGACGCGACCTCGGCGAACACCTCGACCCTGGCGCGGCCGAGCGCGGCGGCCAGTTGCTCGGCGTCGGGCAGGTCGTGGAAGAAACCGTCCAGCAAGAGATGGGCGGCCTGTTCAGAGGTTATGTGACCGGACAGGGCGCCGATCGGATAGCCGCGCACGACCAGGCGGCCAGCCTCGCCGTCGACTTCGGAAAGCACGGTTTCGGCGGCGACGACGCCTTCAAGACCGTCGGACATGGCATCGCTCCTTCTCGCATTTTCAGCTTTGCTATTTTAGCCGCGCGGCGCTATCGTCAATCTTGATCAATTGAATCAATGTATGGAAATGTCCGACTGGTTGACCGCCGCCGAAGTCCAGACTCGGCTGAAGATCCGGCCGCAGACCCTCTATGCCTATGCCAGCCGCGGGCGGCTGGAGGCCAAGCCCGACGCCGAGGATCCGCGCCGCAGCCTCTATCGCGCCGCCGACGTCGCCCGGCTGGAAGGCCGCAAGGCGCGCGGCCGCAAGGCGGCGGCCGTG
>DASYAQ010000028.1:0-8866 GCA_036501225.1 Caulobacteraceae bacterium
CGCTCGATCGGCGTCGGCAGGTGATAGTGCCAGCCGGGACCGGCCGTGCGGCTGTAGGCGCCGAAGGTGGTGACCACGCCTTCCTGGTTCGCCTGCACGTCATAGAAGCCCGAGAGCAGCCAGAGGCCGACGACGGCGGCCAGCAGCGCCGGGATCAGCCGGCGGCCGATGCCCGGGCCCATGGCGCCGAACTCCTGCTCGAAGCGCTGCCGGATCCGCCGCCACAGCGCCATGAGGTCGTCGGGCGGCGAGGGCGGGCCAGGCCGGCGCGGGCCTTCGCCGCGCGGGCGGCCGGCCTCGCCCTGGTCGTCCTCGCGCGGTCCGTTGGCCGGCGGCGGCGGCGCGCCCCAGGGGCCGGGCTTGAGGCCGGGCTTCTGGCCAGGCTTGGAACCCGGTTCGGAATTGTCGCTCCAGGGCATGGGTTGGCGTCGTCTCTTTTCTTCGTCTCGCCCGCTCGCGCCTGGCGTCTCGTCGGCCAAGGCTTGTAAACCGACGCCGGGACCCGGATATGAAGCCCCTCCGATGACTGTGCAAGACGTGACGCCGCATGGCTGAGCCTTCAACCCTCGATCGGGCCGCCGTACTGGCGGCGCTGGACCAGGTGCGCGATCCCAAGTCGGGGCGCGGCCTGGCGGCGGCGGGGCTGGTGCAGGCGCTGGTGGTGGGTCCCGATCGGGCCGGCTTCATGATCGAGGTGGCGGCTGCCGATGCGGCCCTCTACGCCCCGGTGCGCGACGCGGCCGAGGCCGTGCTGCGCAAGGTTTCCGGCGCGGGCAAGGTCCAGGTGGTGCTGACCGCCGCGGCCGGCCCCGCCGGTGGGACCGGCGCGCCTGCCGAGCGGCCGCCCGATCCGGGCATCGTGCGGGTGCGGCGCGGCGCGCGGCTGTCGCCCGAGGCCCAGGCGCAGATGTCGCCGGCGAAGGCGACCGCGGCGCTGAAGCCCGCCAATGTGCGCCACGTGGTCGCGGTCGCCAGCGCCAAGGGCGGCGTCGGCAAGTCGACCGTGGCGTTGAACCTGGCCGTGGCCATGGCCATGCTCGGCCGGCGCGTCGGCCTGCTGGACGCCGACGTCTATGGCCCGTCAATCCCGCGCATGAGCGGCCTGGACGCCGAACCCGAGCTGAACGCCGCGCGCAAGCTGGTGCCACTGGAGGCCTGGGGCCTGAAGATCATGTCGATCGGCTTCCTGGTCGACGAGGCCGCGCCGATGATCTGGCGCGGGCCGATCGCTTCCTCGGCGCTGAACCAGATGCTGAACGACGTGGCCTGGGCCGGCGAATCCGAGCCCATGGACGTGCTGGTCATCGACATGCCGCCGGGCACCGGCGACGTCCAGCTGACCCTGGCCCAGCGGGTGGCGCTCTCCGGCGCGGTCGTGGTCTCAACCCCGCAGGAGGTGGCCCTGATCGACGTGCGCCGCGGCGTCGCCATGTTCGAAAAGACCCATGTGCCGATCCTGGGCGTGGTCGAGAACATGGCCTATTTCCCCGACCCGGCCACCGGCGAGCCCATCCCCATCTTCGGGCGCGGCGGGGCCAAGGCGACGGCGCTGGCGCTAGGCGCGCCCTTCCTGGGCGAAATCCCCATCGAGGTGGCCCTGCGCCAAGCCTGCGACGACGGCCGCCCCCTCGTCGCCGAAGGCGGCGACAGCGCCGCGTCGAAAGCCTTCCTGTCCATCGCCGAGGGCGTGCTGGACGCCCTGGACCACACCACCCTGAAACCCCCGCCGGCGATTGTGTTCGAGGCCTAGCTAGCGCGCGGCGACGCTCCTTGTTGCGCACATCCGACTTATCTATGTTATTCGGATAACTCGAATTTTCGGATGATTGTTCATGCGCGTTTCAACAGCTGATTTCATAAAGAACTATGGCGACTTGGCGGATCAGGCGCTCTCGACGGCGGTCATCATCACCAAGCACGGCCGCGATCGGCTCGTCGTAATTTCGGCCGTCGAATACCACCGCCTCAAGCAATACGACCGACGCGTCCTCAAGGCCGAAGATTTGTCCGAGACCGAACTTGCCATGATCGAAGCGGCGGAGGTTCCGGCGGAGTACGCCCATCTTGACTCTGAGCTGGAAGACAAGGCCCGGTGAGTTGGCCGGAGCCGCAGCCCGGCCTGGTCATTCGCTACAGCTATCTCTGGAGCCAGGAGGCCGCCCTCGGACAGGATGAGGGTCTTAAGGATCGCCCCTGCGCCATCGTGCTCGCGATCGAGCAGAGCGATGGGACCAGAGTCTACGTCCTACCGATCACTCATAGTCCGCCGGCCGAGGCTTCCGAGGCGGTCGAACTGCCCGCGGCCGTGAAGACGCGTTTGAATTTGGACGAGAACCGATCCTGGGTGATGCTGACTGAAACCAACAGCTTCGTCTGGCCCGGTCCAGATCTGCGCCCGCTTCCTGGCGAGGCCTCGGATACCGTCGCCTACGGGTTCCTTCCGCCGGCGCTCTTTCGCACGATCTGAGATCGGTTCGTCAACCGCGCACGGGCGCGCCAGACCGCAGTGACATCCCGAACGGAATAACCGGATCAGCCCGGCTCGGGCGTCGCCGCGGCTTCAAGGATTTCGGAGCGGTTCAGCTCGTCGAGGAGCAAGGCGCCGCCGGCGGCGGCGTCGCGCAGGTCGAGCTTTTCGCGGACCTCGGCATGGCGCTTGGCGTCGAGGCGGTAGCCGAACATCACCGCGCCGCCGACCAGCACGAAGAAGACCGGCGCGAAGACGTAGCACATCACCAGGCCATGGATGGCGCCGGGCGTGTTCACCGCCGTCGCCGCGGTCTTGTAGCCGACGGCGGCGAGGATCGAATAGGTGACGGGGACGGTGATCGCGCCGCCGACCTTGGTCGTGGTGGTGACCAGCGAATAGAGCAGGCTCATCCGCTCCTTGCCCTGTTCGAGCCGCACCTCGTCGCCGACATCGGCGATCATGGCGCGCACCAGAAGGGTGAAGCCGGCGGCGATGAAGCCGCAGCCGAGCATGCCCGGCACGGCGGCGATGAACATGCCCTTGGGGATGACGAACAGCGAGGTCTGGCAGATGGCGTAGCCGACGGTCGAGAGCATCAGTGTGCGGTGCTTGTTCAGCCGCGTCGCCACCCAGCCCAGGATCGGGCCGCCGAAGAAGGCGGCCGCGACATAGATCATCAGCAGGACGCCCTCCTGCGCGGCGGTGAAGCCCAGGGCGTCGCGGAAGAAGAACAGGTAGAGCGGCCCGGTGGTGCCGGGGCCGAGCGCCAGCGCGAAGTCGGCCAGGATCAGCCGGCGCATTTCCGGCCGCCAGATCATCTCCCCATAGTCGCCGAGCTTGAACGGCGTCCTGATCGTCGGCGACACCGGCTCGCGCACGACGACGGCCAGGATGGCGATGGCGATCGGGACCAGCACCAGAACCACCCAGCCGCTGATCTGGATATTGTTCGGCAGGCCCGGGTGCGGCTTGGCGAAGATCACCTGCAACGCCAGGAACAGGATGGCGCCGACGCCGCTGATGCCGCCGATGACCCCATAGAGCTTGGAGCGCTCGTTATAGGTCGAGGCCAGGTTCGCGCCCCAGGCGGCCTGCGACAGGGTCAGCATCGACGTGCCCAGCCCCATCACCAGCCCCCAGACGATGAGATATCTGGCGCCGATGCCGGGCTTGGCCATGAACATCATGTAGACGGCCAAAAGGAAGATCGGCACCGAGGCCAGCAGCCAGGGGCGAAACCGCCCCACAGGCGTGTGCGTGCGGTCCATCGCCCAGCCGAGCACCGGGTCGAGGAAGAGGGTCAGGGCCTGGATGAGCAGGAAGGCGCCGGCGATGGCCGTCAGGCCGACCCCGAGTACGCCGGTCAGATAGGGCGCCATATAGACGCCGTAGATGGTTCCCATGCCGGCCAGCGGCAGGCTGGGTCCGCCGAAGGCCAGGATCGTGCCGAGGGACAGGCCCTTGTGCGGGGCGGGGGAAGCGGCCTCGGTCATCGATCTGCCCTCGAGCCTGAAGCGCCTATTCGGCCGGCGCCTCGGTCAGCGCGGTCGGACCGGTCAAGCTCTCCAGCGCCGCGGCTTCGTCGTTGGATTCGAGCGCCGCCCTGATCTCGGCATGCCGCGTCGCGTCGAGCTTGTAGCCGAAGAGCACCGCGCCGCCGAACCAGACCAGGATGACGGGTGCGAAGAGGTAGCACATCTCCAGACCGAAGATGGCGTGGGGGGTGTTCATCACCCCTTCCTTGCCGTTGTAGCCGACGGCCGCCAGGATCGGGAAGACGATCAGCACGGTGATGCTGGCGCCGATCTTGGAGGTGGTGGTGACCATCGAGAAGAGCAGGCTGGTCAGGTCCTGCTTCTGCTCCAGCCGCACCTCGTCGGCGACATCGGCGATCATGGAGCGCACCAGCAGCAGGAACGCGCTGGCGCAGAAGCCGACCGAGAACATGCCGAGGATGGTCGGCAGGGCCTGACCGAAGGTGTAGTGCGGCCAGACCCTCGGCATGGCCATCAGAGTCGCCTGGGTTATGGAGTAGGCGACGCAGGCGATCTGCACGGTGCGATGCTTGCCGAACCGATGGGAGACGCGTCCCCAGAACGGCGCGCCGAGGACGCCGGCGCCGATATAGGCGATCAGCAACAGGCTGACGGACTGGATCGTAAAGCCCTTGGCGTCATGGAAATAGTAGACGTAGAGCGGCCCGGTGGTGCCCGGTCCCAGCGTCAGCGCCAGATCGGCGAGGATGAGACGAAGCATCGACGGCCGCGAGAGCGCGCGCCAATAGTCCGCGATCTGGAATTTGGGGCGCTCGGCGATCGGAACGATCTTCTCGGGCGTGAAAACCGTGCAGATAAAGAGCCCGATCGGAAAGGCGACGAGCAGGATCAGGCCGAGGATCGGCATGCTCGCCTTCAGTCCTGGCGCGATCTTGCCATGCGTGAACAGGGGCAGGCACAGGATCGCCACCGAACCGAGCACGGCCATGGCCTGGGTCCAGCCATAGACGCGCGAGCGATCATTGTACCCCTTCGCAAGAACCGCGGCCCATGCCGCCAGCCCCAGCGTCATCATGGACAGACCCGCATAGGTCACCAGCAGCCAGAGGATCAGGTAGCCGGGACTCACCGCGCCCGAAGGCGCCAGCAGCCTGTAAAGCCCGAACAGCACGAACGGCGACCCCGCCAGAATCCAGGGCCGGTAGCGCCCGATCGGCGTCTTGGTGCGGTCCATGACGACGGCGACCAGGGGGTCGAAGAATATGTCGATGATCCGCACGACGCCGACCGCCGCGGCGACGGCGATGAAGCCGATGCCCAGGCTGACGTAATGCCTCGGCAGGTAGATCCCGAAAATGATCGCCATGCCCGCGATGGGCAGGCCCAGCGTCCCAAAGCTGAAAATATTGACCAGCGGAACCTTGGCTGGCGGCGCGGAGGCGGGGTTTGAAGACAAAGGACGATCCTCCCGAAATCGACGATGGGCGCCTTTGGCGCTCCAAATTATGCGGAATTAAATCACGGCCCCGAGCCCAGCGCACCCTGGAATTCGCGCTGCGTCAACCTACTCGGCCGGCGCGGGCTTGCGGAGGCCGCCGGGTTCGGTCTGGGAGCCGGACAGCCCGTCCAGCACCGGCGCCTCGATCAGGCCGTCGCGCTCGTCCAGGGCGGTGCGAATCTCGGCATGGCGCTTGTCGTCGAGCTTGTAGCCGATGTAGCAGGCGCCTCCGAGCATGACGAACACCACCGGCCCGATCAGGTAGACGAGTTCGAGGCCGTGGATGGCGGCTGGCGTGTTCGCCACGCCATCCTTGGCCTGATAGCCGATCGCGCCGAGAACGGCGAAGGACAGCGTGATGGAGAGCGCGCCCGCCACCTTCTGGGTCATGGTGATCATCGAGTAGAGCAGCCCCGCGCGGTTCTTGCCCTGATCGAGCCGGACCGCATCGGCCACATCGGCCACCATGGCCCGGTCCAAAAGCGCGAAGCTGGTGGCGAGGAAGCCCATCATGAACATGAAGATCGCCACGGGCAGCATCTGGCCCTTGGGCATGAAGGTCAGCAGGATCAGGCCCAGCGAATAACCGGTCGCCGTCGCCATCAGCGTGCGGTGCTTGCCGAAACGCATGGCGACGCGGCTGAGCACGCCCGCGCCGACGACGCCGGCGGCGACGTAGATGAGCAGCTGGATGCTGGCCTGGGCGATGGTGAACCCGCGCGCGTCGTGGAAGTAGAAGAGGTAGATCGCGCCCATCCAACCGGGCCCAAGCGCCAGGCAGAAGTCGGCCAGGATGATGCGGAACATGTCCGGCCTGAACACCATCTGCACGTAGTCCATCAGCGCGAAGCGCTCGGTCTCGCTATTGGCGGTGATCCGCTCGGGCGTCCTCAGGAGCGCCAGCAACACGCCGATCGGCGCGGCGGCGATGATGAACCACCCCATCAGCGGCACCGCGCCGCCCGGGGCGACGCCATGGCGGCCTTCCAGCACCGAGGGCAGGATCAGCACCACGGTGGCGCCCAGGATGCCGACCACCTGCATCACCCCAAAGACGCGCGACCGCTCGTGATACTTGGCCGCGATCACTGACGCCCAGGCCGAGTGCGACAGGGTCAGGATCGAGGTGCCGATATAATAGAACAGCAGCCAGCCGAAGAGGTAGGCCACGGTGACCTTGGTGCGCGGCTCGAACAGCATGAACACCGCCAGCATCAGGATCGGCACGCCCAGGATCAGCCAGGGCCGATACCGGCCGATCGGCGTCTTGGTGCGGTCCATGACCACGCCCAGCACCGGGTCGACGAAGGTGTCCAGCAGGCGGATCAGCCCGAACACGCCGCCGACCGAGAGCAGCGCCAGACCGAAGTGGCCGGCGTAGTAGCGGGGCAGGAAGACGCCGAGGCCGATGGCCAGCGCCCCGGTCGGCAGGCCCGGCAGGCTGAAGGCGATCAGCTGGAGAAGCGAAAGCCGGTGATGCGGCTGGGCGTGGGACGTGGAGGTCAAGTGCGGGTCCTGGAACTGTTTCCGTTTGGACGTCTCTGGCGGACGCTTGCCGATCAAAACTGAACGCTGGTTAGCCAGGCGACGCAAGCCCTATCCGCCTGCGTCGCCGCGCCGCAACAGCCGTGCGCGCCTAAGAGGCGGGCGCGGCCGCCATCGCCTTGGCGAGGAACTTCTGCGTCTGCAGGCCGCCGTTCTCATAAGCCCGCTGGCCGGTCGGATCGGTGATCCTGGCCCAGTTGTCGCGCACCTCCTCGACCGAGAGCCCGCCTTCGCCCAGATAGACGCCCTCGGTCTCGCACATGTGCGCCAGGGCGAAGGTCCCGGCCCCGGCGGTGAGGATGGCTCCGGTCGGCGCCTCGTCCGAAACCAGGAAGACCACGCCGGGCGTGACATATTCCGGCTTCAGCCGCTCGGCGATCTGGGGGGGAAGGATGTTTTCGGTCATCCGGGTCGCCGCCACGGGCGCGATGGCGTTGATGTGGACGTTGTTTTTCTGGCCCTCGATCTTGATGGTGTTCATGAAGCCGACCAGCGACAGCTTGGCGGCGCCATAGTTGGCCTGGCCGAAATTGCCGTAGAGGCCGGTCGACGAGGTGGTGACCACGATGCGTCCGTAATTCTGCGCCTTCATGATTTCCCAGACCGCCTTGGTCGGCTTGACCGTGCCCATCAGGTGCACGTCCATCACCACCTGGAAGTCGGCCAGCTCCATCTTCGAGAACGACTTGTCGCGCAGGATGCCGGCGTTGGCGATCAGGATGTCGACGCGGCCCCAGGCGTCCATGGTCGTCTTGACCAGGTTGGCGACGCCGGCGTCGTCGGTGACCGAGGCGCCGTCGGCCATCGCCTCGCCGCCGAAGGCCTCGATCTCGGCAACCACCTTCCGCGCCGCTTCCGACGAGCCGCCGGAGCCGTCGACGGCGCCGCCCAGGTCGTTGACCACCACGCGCGCCCCGCGCCGCGCCAGTTCCAGCGCATGCTGGCGGCCCAATCCGCCGCCCGCGCCCGTCACGATCGCCACCTTGCCGTCGAAGCGGATGTCCGCCATGTCGCTTAAGTCCTTGTCCGAGGGTTGCCGATTTTGCGGCAGCTTTGACGCCGGCCGGCCCGGAGCGTCAAGGCGCGGGCGCACAAGGCCGGTCGACAAGTGGACCATTTGGATGTCCGCTAGGGGTGGAAACCGGTCCTTGCCCCTGGCGGGTCGGGGTCTAATCTTCCCCTGAGAGAATTGACCTATGACCCCCCAGAGCCAGCGGCGACCACCAAGGCCCAAGTCAGCCCCGGACTCTCGTTATGGCTGGATGAGAAACCGGGGTCTGGTCGGTTTACGGTCATTCTATGGATGGAAGCTATGAGCGACGCTGTCGGCCCCGGCGATCTGGTTCTATGCGTCAATGTCGCCCCGAACCATGGCACGGGCAGGCCGGTCCCCCTGCGAGCCGGGGAGACCTACCGTGTCGTCGCGGTCATGGAATTTGCCTGCCCATGCGGACGTTCCGATGCTCTGCTGGATGTGGGAATTGACTACGGATGGTGCCAGACGCGCTTCCGACTCCTGCCCAAGCCCAAGGCCGAGACCAAGACGCGCCGCGTATCGGCGCCCAAGGAGAAGGAGACGGTTCGATGAGATGGGTGGGAAGCGGTCGCTGGCGATCAGCCGCAAACCAGCCATCGGCGCCTTGGCTCACCCGCCGGCCGTTCAGACGTTAGGTCGAACCCGGCGTTAGCACAGCTTCCGTGGCGCGGCCCTTGAGCAGATTTTCAAACGCCGTCTGAAATCGTCTGAGATCGTTGTATCCAACAACAAACCAAGTCGTTACGCCGCGGAGGTGGTCGACGGGATCATCGTCCGCAAGAAACTCGGCCAACTGGACCGTCACCTTCAACTCGCCAGCG
>DASYAQ010000029.1:0-13147 GCA_036501225.1 Caulobacteraceae bacterium
TAGCCTTCGGAGCGCAGCACCGCGATGGCGGTCTCGCCGGCCTCGCGGGCGCGGCGGTCGGCCTCCAGCCGGCTGGTCGGCGCCGTCGCCGCCGTCCCGATGGCCTGCTGGATCTCGGCCCGGAGGCTTGAATCGAGGGTCCCGCGCACGTCGATGCGTTGCGGCGCCGCCAGCGCCCGTCCTGGAGCCAGGCTCGCGGTCGCCAGCATACAGAACGCCGAGGCGGCGACCCCGAATCCAAGGCGTCCCAACAGACTGTCCCCTTCGCGGCCCCCGGCTGGCCGGTTTAGCCTAAGCCGGCCAGCGCTGTCACCCGCGTCCCTGCGCCGCATTTCTTGGGCAATCGGCCAAAAGGCGCCCAATTGCTGGGCGCCCGCGCGGCTGGCGCGGGACCCGCCAAGACGTCGGGTGATTTCATCACCGACCGGACTAGCTTGCTCCCAGCGCCGGTTGGCAGCAGGATTGACGATGAAAGCGGTCGGGAGCTCTGCCGGCGTGGCGCAAACGCAGGATATTCCGGCATCTCTGTTCCCGTCCGAGGCCTTCTACAGCCCCGGGCGCTCCTATGATGAGATGTTCGCCGCCGACGGCTCGGTCCGCGGCCACTACGCGGCGCTGCAGACCCGGATGTCGACGCTGAGCCCGACCGAGCTCGCCAACCGGCAGCGGACCCTGGAACAGTCCTTCCTGCTGCAGGGCATCACCTTCACCGTCTATGGGGCCGAGAACACCACCGAGCGGATCATTCCGACCGACCTCTTCCCGCGCATCATCCACGCGGCCGAATGGACCAAGATCGAGACCGGGCTGACCCAGCGCCTGAAGGCGCTCAACCTCTTCCTGGCCGACATCTATGGCGACCAGAAGATCCTGGCCGACGGGGTGCTTCCCCGCGACCTGGTGCTGGACGCCCCCTCCTACCGGCGCGAGATGCGCGGGCTCTACGTGCCGCACAACACCTATGTGAATGTCTCCGGCGCCGACCTGATCCGCGACGAGGCCGGCGCGTTCGCGGTGCTGGAGGACAATCTGCGCGTGCCTTCCGGCGTCTCCTACATGCTGGCCAATCGCGACGCCGCCAAGCGCACCTTCCCCGGCACCTATCGCACCGCCAACGTGCGGCCGGTCGAGCGCTATCCGGACCTGCTGCTGGCGACGCTGAAAAGCCTGGTCGCCGACTGGCGGCCCAATCCCCAGGTCGTGGTGATGACCCCCGGGGTCTACAACTCGGCCTATTATGAGCACGCCTATCTGGCGCGGCTGATGGGCACGCCCCTGGTCGAGGGCCGCGACCTCTTGGTCCACGACAACATGGTCTATATGCGCACCACCGTCGGCCTGCGCCGGATCGATGTGATCTATCGCCGGGTCGACGACGATTTCATCGACCCCCTCACCTTCCGGCGCGATTCCGGGCTGGGCGCGGCCGGCCTGTTCAACGCCTACCGCGCCGGCAATGTGGCCATCGCCAATGCGCCGGGCACCGGCGTCGCCGACGACAAGGCGGTCTATGCCTATACGCCCGAGATCATCCGCTACTATCTGTCCGAAGAGCCGATCCTGCCGATCATCGAGACCTTCCTCTGCCGTGAACCGAAGCAGCTCAGCCACGTGCTGGCCAATCTCGACAAGTTCGTGGTCAAGGCGGTCGGGGCCTCGGGCGGCTACGGCATGCTGGTCGGGCCGCACGCCACGGCCGCCGAGCGCGCCGAGTTCGCCGAGCGCATCAAGGCCGATCCGGACAACTACATCGCCCAGCCGACCATCCAGCTCTCCACCGCGCCCTGCCTGGTCGACGGGCGGATCGAAGCGCGGCACATCGATCTGCGCCCCTTCGTGCTGGCCGGAAAGCAGATCGTGGTGACGCCCGGCGCGCTGACCCGCGTGGCGCTGAAGCGTGGCTCGCTGGTGGTCAATTCGAGCCAGGGCGGCGGCTCGAAGGACACCTGGGTGCTGGCCGACAAGGACCCCGCCCCATGATGCTCGCCCGCGTCGCCGACAGCCTCTACTGGATCGGCCGCTATGTGGAGCGGGCCGAGCACATCAGCCGCCTCTCCGACGTCATGCTGACCGCGACCCTGGACCAGAACGACGCCGCCGTCGTGGTGGCCCAGCTGGCCCTGGCCTCGATCGGCGGCCCGGAGATCGAGGCTGCGCCGTACGACGCCGTGCACAGCCTGGTGTTCGAGCGCGAGAACCTGGGCTCGGTGGTCACCTCCCTGGCCCGGGCCCGCGAGAACGCCCGCCAGGTGCGCGACCAGATCACCACCGAGACCTGGGAACGGCTGAACCTGCTCTATCTGCGGGTGACCGACCCGCGCGCCGAGGAGGCTTTCACCAACGGCTCCTCGGTCTTCCTGCACGAGATCATCGCCGATCTGCACCTGTTCAAGGGCGCCGCCGACGCCACCATGAGCCACGGCGAGGGCTGGCGGTTCCAGCTGCTCGGCGTGCACCTGGAGCGCGCCCAGCTGATCGCGCGGCTGCTGGAGGTCTGCTTCGGCGACCGCGCCGGCGAAAAGACCCTGAGCGACCACCGCACCCAGATCTCGGTGCTGCGCATGGCCTGCGCCATGGAGCCCTACCTGCGCCTCTACACCGCCGAGATTCAGCCGCAGCGGATGCTGGAATTTTTGCTTTTCGACGAGGATTTCCCGCGCTCGATCCGGTTTTCCACCAACCGCATCGAGGAGCATCTGACCAGCCTGGCGCGCCGCGACCAGTATTACGAAGGCGCCGAGCCGGACCGGCTGGCGGCGCGTCTCTCGGCCCGGCTGAAGTTCGCCGACATGGACGAGACCCTGGGCGCCGGCGCCATCCTTGGGACCGTGGTCAGCGAGTGCTCGCGCATCCATCACGCCATCTACGAGACCTTCGTCGCCTATCCGCTCGAAGAAAGGTTGCCGGCCTAAAGCCATGCTGCTCGAAATCCGCCACCTGACCCAGTATCGCTACGACGCCGCGGTGCGCGAAAGCGTCATGGAACTCTGGGTGCAGCCGCAGAAGAGCGCCAGCCAGCGGCTGATCAGCTTCGAACTGGAGCTGGACCCGGCGGCGCAGCTGTTTTCCTACGTCGATGCCTTCGGCAACGCGGTCTATCATTTCGACGCGCCGCAGCCGCACGACCGGCTGGCCATCCGCGCCCATTCCCTGGTCGAGACCGAGCCCGCCGAGCCCCTGCCGGACGCGCTGGACATGGGCGAGTGGCAGCGGCTGAAGAGCGAGTTCGTCCGTGGCCAGCAGTTCGATTTCCTGCGCCCGCATGGCCTTGCCGTCGCCACCCCGGCCCTTGACGCCTTCGTCCGCGCCTTCGAGATCGACAAATTGCGCCGCGCTGACCCGCTGACCGCGGCGCGCAACCTTTGCCACACGCTGTACGAGGGGCTGGGCTACGAGACCGGCGTCACCCGCGCCGACAGCCCGATCGACGAGGCGCTGGAGGCCGGCCGCGGCGTCTGCCAGGACTTCGCCCACATCATGCTGGCCATCTGCCGCGGCTGGGGCCTGCCGGCGCGCTACGTCTCCGGCTATCTCTACAGCGAGGCGGCGGAGGCCGGATTCCGCTCCGATCCCGACGCCACCCATGCCTGGGTCGAGGTCTTTCTGCCGTCGCTGCGCTGGGTGGGGTTCGACCCGACCAACAACACCCTGACCGGCGAGCGCAATGTCACCGTCGCCATCGGCCGCGACTATGACGACGTGCCGCCGTCGCGCGGCGTGTTCAAGGGCGACGCCGAGAGCGAGCTCGAGGTCGCCGTCTCGGTCCGCCAGACCCGCACCGCCGCCGCCGAACCGGAGTTCCTGCGCACCGGCCGCCCGGTGATCTCAGGCACGGCGCGCCGAAGGCTGGCGGCGGAAGCGGCCGAGGAACAACTGCAGCAGCAGCAGCAACAGCAGTAGAAACGACAGTAATAAGCCGGGCGTTGTTACTATCTCCGCTCGTTCCCGCGGGAGTGGGACCCTGGGTTTTTGACACCAAGCACACAAAGGTCACCAAGGCTCAGCACTGGCCCTTACTCTTCTTGGTGTGCTTGGTGTGCTTTGTGTCAAATCTTTCGGCCACGCCGCCACCTCCTCACTCACAGGACAAAAAACCTGGGTCCCCGCCGTCGCGGGGATGAGCGGATGTGGAAAGCCTCGCCCGCCTCAATCCTTCCCCGCCGCGCCCTCGGCATAGGGGGTCATGTCCATGTCCGGATAGTGAAACCCCGGTCTCCCACCTCCGCCAATTTTGCGTCGCTGATCTTCATGGCCGTCCTCGAGCTTCGCGTAGCCCGCGGGCGAGACCTCTCCCCGCTTCTGGTAATAGGTCCACAGCGTGACCACGAAGCCGTCCCGCTCGTAGGCGCGCGGCGCCACGCGCGGCTCGAGAGCCGCCGCCGGGCAGTCGGTTTCGGCGAGCCGTTGAGCAAGCTCGATTTCGAACTGTGCGAGGTGCTGGCCCCGAGGCGCCACCCGGGCGGCGTTTCCTGTCACTCGCCCGGCCGGCCCGACGGCGAGGTGGGCTTTCGGGCCGCGTGCCGGACATCCGATCGGCGTGGGGGGATGGTCTGCCCGTGTCTGTTCTGTTTAGGTGGCGGCCAAGGCCGACCCCGCCGGGGTCGCGGCGGGGGCCGCAAAATGCGCATCGTTCGAATCGTGGTCCTGACCGTCGCGATGGCGGCCTGGGCCTGCACCCCGGTTCCACCGTTCAAGGCGTATGCCTATCCGAGTTGGGGCTTCGCCGTGTCGTTCCGCGGGGCCCCGACGGTGACCGATACGCCGGCGGCGCCGGATGGGAGCACGGCTCACACCCTGCTGGTCGAGTCCTCGCTGGCCGGGCGTGACGACCTGGTCAACGTCATCGACGGCTCCAGTTCGGCCAAGTCCGAAGACCAGGCCCTGGCCGACGCGCCCGCGACGCTCGCCGGCAGCGTGGGCGGCACGCTCGGGCCGATCACCTACGCCGCCACCGGCGAGACGATCGGGCGAGAGTTCGTGCTCAACCGCCAAGGGCGACCCCCGGCGCGCGTGCGGATCTTCGTGGCGAACAAGCATCTCTATGAACTCATCGCGCAGTCCTCGCTTGGGACAGACGATCCGGAGACCGCGAACTTCCTGACCTCGTTCAGACTGCTGGGGTCCTGATCGACGGCCCGGACCGGCGCGCCTGGCTCTAATCTTGCGCCGTCGGGAAAACGTGCGCCTGGCCGACCGCCAGCCTGAGGCTTGCGCCCGGCGCCAGGCCCGCGAGTTGGTCGCGCGCGAAATCCACCTCGATGACCCGGCCGCCGGCGGTCTCGGCCTCGACGCGGCCGGTCGGGCCTTGCGCGATGAGGCGGGCGATGTGGGTTTCGAAGCCCTCGCCGGCCCCGGCGACGACCAGGTCGTGAGGGCGGATGAAGGCGACCGCAGCGCCATCGGCGACGCCGCTCGCGGGCGCGGCGATCGGACCGGCGGTGAAGACGCCATGCGCCACCTCGCCCTCGAACCGGTTGGCCTCGCCGACGAAGCCGCAGACGAAGGCGCTGGCGGGGTGGTCGTGGACCTCGGCCGGCGTGCCGATCTGTTCGATCTGGCCGTTGTTCAGGATGGCGACGCGGTCGGCCAGCTCCAGCGCCTCTTCCTGGTCGTGGGTGACGAAGATGGTGGTCACCCCGGTGGCGTCATGGATGCGGCGAAGCTCCCGGCGCAGCGACTTGCGCACCGTGGCGTCCAGCGCCCCGAACGGCTCGTCGAGCAGCAGCACCCGCGGCGAGACCGCCAGCGCCCGGGCCAGCGCCACCCGCTGGCGCTGGCCGCCGGACAGCTGCGAGGGATAGCGCGGCCCCATGCCGTCCAGCTCGACCAGCCTGAGCAGGTCGTCGACGCGACGGGTGATCTCGGCCCTGGGCGGCTTGTTCTTGCGCCGCACGTCGAGGCCGAAGGCGACGTTCCTGGCCACGGTCATGTGCTTGAACAGGGCGTATTGCTGGAAGACGAAGCCGACCTGGCGCGCGGCGGCGTGCAGGTAGGTCACGTCGGCCTGGTCGAACAGCACCTGGCCGCGGTCGGGGAATTCCAGGCCGGCGATCAGCCGCAAGAGTGTGGTCTTGCCCGAGCCCGACGGCCCAAGCAGCGCCAGCAGTTCGCCGTGGCGGATCTCCAGGCTGACGCCGTTCAGCGCCGGATAGCGGCCGAAGCGCTTCTCGACCCCCTGGATGGAGATGGTCATCGGCGGCGCGTCGCTGGGTTCAGACATGGCGGCCCCTCGCCGATTGGGTCAGTTCGAGCCCGGTCTTCAGCGCCAGGGTGACCAGGGCGAGCAGGCAGAGCAACGCCGCCACCGAAAAGGCGCCGACGAAGTCGTACTCGTTGTAGAGCAGTTCGATATGCAACGGCATGGTGTTGGTCAGGCCGCGAATATGGCCCGAAACCACCGACACGGCCCCGAATTCCCCCATGGCGCGGGCGTTACACAAAAGCACACCGTAGAACAGGCCCCAGCGGATGTTGGGCGCGGTGACCAGAAGGAAGGTGACTAGGCCGGACGCGCCCATCGAGATCGCCGCCTCCTCCTCGGCGACGCCCTGCTCCTGCATCAGTGGGATCAGCTCGCGGGCGATGAAGGGGAAGGTGACGAAGATGGTGGCCAGCACGATGCCGGGCACGGCGAAGATGATGGTGATGTCGTGGTCGATCAGCCAGTCGCCGAACCAGCCCTGCGCCCCGAAGACCAGCACATAGATCAGGCCCGACACTACCGGCGAGACCGAGAAGGGAATGTCGATCAGAGTGATCAGCAAGCTCTTGCCGGGGAAATAATGCTTGGCGATGGCCCAGGCGGCGCAGACCCCGAAGGCGGCGTTGAACGGCACGGCGATGGCGGCGACCAGCAGGGTCAGCTTCACCGCCTTGACAGCGTCCGGATCGCCGATCGCGGCCAGCGAGGCCTCGATCCCCTTCTTCAAGGCGCCGGCGAACACCGCCGCCAGCGGCAGGATCAGCATCAGCGCCAGGAAGCCCAGCACCAGGGCGAGAATGGCCCAGCGCGCCCAAGGCGGGTCCTCGCTCGGGTGGCGGGCGTGAACGAGGCTCATGAATAGCGCCTCGACCAAGCCTGCACGGCGTTGATCACCAACAGCATGAGGAAGGCTGTGACCAGCATGACCAGGGCGATGGCCGCGGCCTCCTGGTAGTTGAACTGCTCCAGTTCGACCACGATCAACAGCGGCGCGATCTCGGAGCGGTATGGCATGTTGCCGGCGATGAAGATCACCGAGCCGTACTCGCCGACGGCGCGGGCGAAGGCGAGCGCGAAACCGGTCAGCCAGGCCGGCGCCAGCGATGGCAGGACGACCTTGACCAGGGTCGCCGGCCGGCTCGCCCCCAGGCTGGCGGCGGCCTCCTCGACATCCTCGGCGAGGTCGCGCACCACCGGCTCCAGCGTGCGCACCACGAACGGCAGGCCGATGAAGGTCAAGGCTACGATGACGCCGAGCGGCGTATAGGCGACCTTGATCCCGAGCGGCGCCAGCAGGCCACCGATCCAACCGTGCGGGCCGTACAGCGCCGCCAGCGATATGCCGGCGACGGCGGTCGGCAGGGCGAAGGGCAGGTCGACCAGCGCGTTGACCAGGGCCTTGCCGGGAAAGCTGTAGCGCACCAGCGCCCAGGCGGTGATCAGGCCGAAGACGCCGTTGATGCCGGCGGCGATCAGCGCCGCCCCGAAGGACAGCCGGTAGGCGGCCGGGGCGCGGGGCGAGAAGCCGGCAGCCAGCAGGCCATGCCAGCCGAGGCCCGCCGCCTTGATCGCCACCGCCGACAGCGGGATCAGCACCACCACCGACAGCACCGTGATGGTGATGCCGAGCGTCAGGCCGAAGCCGGGTATGGCCGAGCGCCGCCGGAAGAACGGCGGCCGCGCGGCCCGCGCCGGGGGCCGTCGCGGCGCGTCGGGAACGAGAACCGACGGTTGGCTCACGCGGGACGCGCGCCTGAATCGCGCAGGCGGCCGTGTCTGGTCATCGAGCGCATAGGTCGGGTCCTTCGCCGGAAGCGCATAAAACCTATCGATTTAAAGGGCAATAAAGAAAAACTACCGCTCGCGTGGCTAAAACTGGCGGGCGCCGAGGCGGTTCCCGCCTTCGCTCAAGCTTCGGCGGGCGGGCCCGCCGTAGAGCGCTTTCCGGCGAAGTGGGAACCGGTTCGCCGGGCAGAAAGCGCGACCGCGAATGACCTGGGGCGCTGTTCCGATTCTATCGGAGCCGATAGCGCCCTAGGAGGCTGCGGGCGCGTCCTTCCCCTCGGCCAGCGCGATGCCGTCCAGGAACAGCTTGCTGTGTTCCGGACGTGGAAACCAGATGCGCGCAAACTCCTCGATCGGCCCCGACGAAAGGTTTCTGAGCTGCGCCAGCGCCTCCCGAGCCTGGGCGATCTCGCCTCGACGCCCATGCAAGGCGGCCAGGACGGCGTAGCTGACCGGCAGCCGCAGCGACGTGGTCATGAACAGAGCCAGGGCCTCGTCCAACCGGCCCTGCTGAAAGCGCGCCGAGGCGAGGTACATGCGCGCGAAACCGTTCATCGACGAGATGGGATCAAGACGCATCGCGGTCTCGAGATGCTCGGCCGCCAGGTCCGGCAGTCCGTTCTTGATCTGGACGGACCCGCTGATCAGCCAGACAAAGGCCGAGGCCGGATTGAGCGCGATGGCGCGGTCGACCAGGGCGGTGGCCCGCCCCATATTGGATTCCAATCCTGGCAGGCTGGCCGCGACCTGGGCCACCACCTTGGCGTCGTCGCCCGCCTGCCTGAGGGCGCGCTCGGCCAGATCGAGCGCCCGACGGCGCACCGCGTCGCGGTCGTCGCACCAACCGTGGTCGAGCACCTGGCGGTGACAGATGCAAACCTGCGACATCGCCAAGGCGAAGTTCGGGTCCAGCGCGATCGCCTGATCGAGCAGGTCGATGGCGGCCAGCATCTCGGCCTTTCGGGAAAGCCTGAAGAGCGGCAGCGAGCGAAGATAGAGGTCGTAGCTGCTCATGTTGGGGGTTGGGCGAGTCGTCGCCTTCACCTCATCCATGTCCTCCATCGTCGGCTCGAGCACGCCGGCCACGCGCGCCGCCACCTGGTCCTGCAGCGCAAAGACGTCCTCCATCGTGTCATCCAGGCGGTCGGCCCAGATCTCTGCGCCGTTGCTGGCGTCGACCAGATGCACGGTGATGCGAACCCGTCCGCCGGCCTTGCGCACGCTGCCCTCCAGGACGTAGCGCACGCCCAGTTCACGCGCCGCCTCCTGCGGACTCATCGCCTTGCCGTCGGAGATCAGGCTGTCGCCGGCGGAGATCACGAAGATCGATTTGAACCGCGACAAGGCGCTGACGATCTCCTCGACGACGCCGTCGACGAAATAGTCCTGCTCCGGATCATTGCTCAGATTGGCGAAGGGCGCGACCGCGATGCTCGGCTTCGACTGGGCCCGTGGCAGCGGTTCCACGACAGGCGGCGGCGGAGCCGCGGGCGCGCTGCCGGCCAGGGTGGCGATGCTGCCGACGACCCGGCGCCAGCCCGGGACGTCCACATCGCCGGCCCAGCCCGCCAGATCGATGCACTGGATGCGGTCGAAAGGCATCGGCAGCGGCGCGCCGTCGAGATTGAGCTGCACCAGCTTGCCGGCCTCGCGGGCATGATCGGCCTCCGACTGCACCCACTGCGACCTGGCCGCTTCCGCCGACCAGAGCACCACAACCGCCGCGGCCGCCTTCAGCTCTTCCTCGATCACGTCGGCATAGGCGCGGTGGGCGGGAATCGCGTCGTCGAGCCAGACGCCATAACCCTGCGAACGCAGGGCTTGCGCGATCGCTTGCGCCTGTTTCGCCGTCGACCGGGCGTAGGAAATGAAGATGTCCGCCATGCCCGCCACGACGCAAAATAGGTTGGCCCAGATCCCGACGGCCGTCCGCCAGCGCGATCGTATCAGAAATTGGTAGGCCGGGAGGGGGTCGAACCCTCGACCACTCGATTAAAAGTCGAGTGCTCTACCACTGAGCTACCGGCCCTTGGGAAAGGGCGCGGACCATAGTCGTGGCGGGTTTTGGCGACAAGTGCGGACCGCACCCGACCGTCACGGCCTGGCTTGTCCGGCCACGGAGGCGGCGCCTCTTCTTCCCGAGCCTGAGGGTGGCAGGCGGGCAGGCCCAAGGCAAGCCAAGCTATCGTGCTTTGCCATCGGCCGGCCGGCCGTCGATCCTAAAAGGATGAACCCAGACATCTCAGGTGAATGGACCGGCGTCCTCGACACCGGCTCGGTCAAGGTGACGCTGAACTTCACGCTCGAGCCGGCGGACGATGGTGGCGCGGCGCGATTGAGCACGCGGGCCTATGGCGAACTGACCTTAGCCCTGGTCAGGCACGGCGCGCGATGGCGGTTCGACGCGGCCATCGTCGACATCGCGCTCGAACTGCGCGCCGACGGCGGGCATCTGGTCGGCGATTGCCGCCACTTCGGGGCGATCTATCCGATGCGTTTCGAGTCCGGGCCGCCCATAGCCCAACCGAGAGGCCCGCGGCCGCAGACACCGCGGCCGCCCCTGCCCTACGAGACCGAGGCCGTCGCGTTCGCCGGCGCCGATGGCGTGCGCCTGGCCGGGACCCTGACGCGGCCGTCCCACGAGCCGCCCCGGGCCGCCGTCGTGCTGTCGAGCTGGTTCGGACGCGTCGATCGCGACCAGCGCGTGCTCGGCCATCGGCCCTTCGCCATCTGGGCCGATGCGCTGACCCGGCGCGGCCTGGCGACCTTGCGCTACGACAAGCGCGGCGCGGGCGAGTCCGAGGGCGATTTCAACCGGGCCACGACCGGCGACTTCGCCGCCGACCTGGCCGAGGCGGTGGCCTTCTTCAGGCGCCAGCCGGGAATCGACCCGGAACGCATCGGCCTGTTCGGCCACAGCGAGGGCGGCCACATCAGCGCCGACGTCGCCGCCGCCGATCCGAGCATCGCCTTCTGCGTGCTGCTGACGCCCAGCGGCGTGCCCGAGGAGGACATGTTCGACACCGAGATGTTCCGTGGCGCCATCGCCGTCGGCGGAACGCCGCTGCATCCGCGGCAGACCATCGCCCTGGCGCACGAACTGGCCGCGGCGGGCCGCGATGCCCCGACGCCGGAAGACGGCGTCGCGCGCACGCGGGCGATCCTTCAGCGCGAGGCCGCCGCCGGCCGCTTCGCCGCCGAACGGATCGAACCCCGCGCGCTCATGGCCGCCTCCCCCTGGCGGCGCCACTGGTGGAATTATGAGCATACGAAGAGCCTGAGCGTCCTGACCTGTCCGACGCTGGCGGTGTTCGCGGGCCGCGACCTGCAGACCCCGCCCCGGCATCATGTTCCGAACGTTCGCAAAGCCCTGGCCGGCAACCCTCGGGCGACCCTGGTCGAGCTGCCGAACCTGAACCATTTCATGCAGACGGCGCGCACCGGGGCGGTGTCCGAATATGGCGACATCGAAGAAACCCTGGCGCCCGAAGTCATCGAGACGGTCTGCGACTGGATCGCCAAGGTCGCCGAAGCTTAAGGGCGGGGCTGGTCAAGTCGAGCGGGCGCCGTTACCGCTAAGCCATGGCGCGGGAAACCACCCCTGTACATCCGACCGTTCGCACCGAGCGCAAAGGCAATCGCCTGTCGGTGCTGGTGGTCTGCGCGGCCACCTGCACCGTCATCCTGGCCGGCTTCACGCTCTGGGCGCTGCGCCACATCCTCACCCCGATCGCGCTCGCCGTCTTCCTGCTCTTTCTGGTCGACGGGCTGGCGCGGGCGATGTCCCGGCGCATCCACGGCCTGCCGCGCGGGGCGGCGGCCGGCCTGGCCCTGGCCTTCATCGTCGTGGTCTTCGGCTCGGCGCTCTGGCTGGCGGCCGACAACGGCGCCAGCTTCGCCGCCCGCGCGCCGGAATACGAACACCGTCTCAACTTCCTGCTCAACCAGGGCGCCGCCCGGCTGAACATCGCCCGCTCGCTCACGCTGGAGGACCTGATCAACCAGGCCAATCCGGCGCGCTTCGTCGGCGCCGTGGCGTCGCGCCTGAGCGACTTCGCCGAGAGCGCGGTCTTCGTGCTGATCTATCTGGGCTTCCTGCTCGCCTCGCGGCGGGGATTCGACGCCAAATGGCCGGAACTGTTCGTCGACATCCATCGGCGCAGGGAGGCGCGGCAGGTCTTCGAGCGCATTCGCCTGGGCGTCGAGAGCTATATCTGGGTGCAGACGGTGATCGGCGTCATCATCTCGGGGCTGTCGGCCATGCTGATGGTGGCGACGGGCCTGCCGCACGTGGCCTTCTGGACCTTCATCATCTTTCTCGCCAACTACATCCCGGCCATCGGAGCGGCGATCGGCGTCCTCTTCCCGACCATCTTCGGCATGCTGGAATTCAACGACATCGTCCGTCCGCTGATCCTGCTGATCGGCATGGAGGCGGTGCATTTCGGGGTCAGCCACATCCTGCAGCCGCGCATGCAGGGCAAGCGGCTGAATCTCGATCCGGTGGTGGTGCTGTTCGCGCTGGCCTTCTGGAGCGTGGTCTGGGGCATCACCGGCGCCTTCCTGTCGACGCCGCTGACAGTGGTGGCCATGGCCATACTGGCCGAGTTCAAATCCACCCGTCCGATCGCCGTGCTGCTCTCGGGCGACGGCAAGCCCTATGCGGACCTGGAACTGACCAAGGCCGAAAAAGCCGAGGTCAAGGCGCCGGCTTAGGCCGCACGCGCCCGGTCGCGGACCTGGCGGCGCAGCGCGTCGAGCCGGCCTTCGGCGATGGCGGCGCGCAGGGCGGCCATCAGGGTCTGGTAGAAGGCGATGTTGTGCCAGGACAGCAGCACCTGGCCGAGGATCTCGCCCGACTTCACCAGGTGGTGCAGATAGGCGCGGCTGTAGTCGCGGCTGGCCGGACAGTCTATGGCGGCGTCCAGCGGCGTCTCGTCGTCGGCGAGACCGGCGTTCTTCAGATTGAGCGAGCCTTCCCAGGTCCAGGCCTGGCCGTGACGGCCGGAGCGGGTTGGGATGACGCAGTCGAACATGTCGACCCCGCGCGCCACCGCCTCGACGATGTCGATCGGCTTGCCGACCCCCATCAGATAGCGCGGCCGTGTCTCCGGCAGCATGCCGACCGCATAGTCGAGCACACCGCACATGGCCGCGTGG
>DASYAQ010000030.1:0-2415 GCA_036501225.1 Caulobacteraceae bacterium
GGTCGGCCTGGTCGCCCTGGCGCCGGTCAATGTCGCCGTCGCCGCCATCCAGTCCCTGCGCAGCCAGCTGGTCGAACCCAGCGAACAGGGCCGCCTGCAGGGCGCCATGGTCAGCCTGGCCGGCCTGGCCGGCATGGTCGGACCGGTGCTGTTCGCCGAAACCTTCGCCTGGTCGGTCGGGCCGGGCAGGGGGCTGAACCTGCCCGGCCTCGCCATGCTGGGCGGCGCCGGCGTCTTTGCGCTGGCCTTGTTGCTTACGCTCGTGGTCATTACCCCCAAGGCCAAAACCAGCGGGGGTGATTCAGGTGAGCGAGCGGTCGAGGCCTGAACAGCGACAGGCGCTCCACCGACGCCCCGCCGCGCTAGGCTTCATCTACGCGGTCATCCTGACCAACACCGTCTCCATGGGCGTGATCATCCCGGTCTTCCCGACCCTGGTGAAACAGCTCGGCCATGTCGGGGACGCCCACGGCGCCCAGATCATGGGCGTGTTCGGCGCCACCTGGGCGGTGATGAGCCTGATCTTCGCGCCGATTTTCGGAAATCTCTCCGACCGCTATGGCCGCCGCCCGATCCTGCTGGTCTCGATGTTCGGGCTGGCCTTCGACTACGTGATCATGGCGCTGGCCCCGTCCATCGCCTGGCTGTTCATCGGCCGGGTGATCTCCGGCATCACCGCATCGAGCGGCTCGGCCGCCGGCGCCTATGTCGCCGACATCTCCACCGAAGAGGATCGCGCGCGCAATTTCGGACGGTTCCAGGCCGCCGCCAACGCCGGCATCCTGCTCGGGCCGGCGCTCGGCGGCTTCGTCGGCTCTTTGGACCCGCGGGCGCCATTCTGGGTCGCCGCGGCGCTCGCCTTCGCCAACGGTCTCTACGGCCTGTTCATCGTGCCGGAGTCGCTCAGCCACGCGCGGCGCGCGCCGTTTCGCTGGTCGAGGGCCAATCCGATCGGCGCCGGCAGCCTGCTGGTCAGCAAGGCGGGCCTGCTGGGCATGGCCGCGATCTATTTCCTCGCCCAGCTCGCGAGCCAGACCTTCAGCGTCTTTCAGTTCTACACCCACTTTCGCTACGGCTGGGGGCCGTTCCAGGTCGGTCTGCTGCTCATGGTCCTGGGCGGCGGCGGCATCCTGATCCAGGGTTCGGTCGCCGGCGCGGCCAGCCGCCGCCTTGGCGAGCGCGGCGCGGTGCTGGTCGGCACCTCGATTTCGCTGCTCGCCTTCATCGTCGCCGGCCTTGCGTCGACCGAGCTTTGGTTCTGGGTTTCGATGCTGATCTTCATCCTCGCCGGGATAACCTTCCCCAGCCTCATCTCGCTGCTCTCCAAGCGTGTCGGGGTCGATCAGCAAGGCCAGCTCCAGGGCGCGCTGGCCATCCTCTTCGGGCTGACCGGCCTGGCCGGCCCGCTGGTCTTTTCCAACATCTTCGCCTGGTCGATCGGCGCCGGCGGCTGGCTGCATCTTCCCGGGCTGTCGATGCTGGTCGGCGGTCTCGTCACCCTGTTCGGACTCGGCATGGCCTTCCTCTATGCGCGGCCGACCGAGGCCGAACGGAACGCCGCCATGATTGCGCCTGAAATCCCGCTGACTAAGGGACACTGATGCGAGCGGAGCCTTCAAAGATGCAAGCCAGACGGCTGCTGATCCCCCTGGCGTTGCTGGCCATGGCCGGCGCCGGACCCCTGACGGCCCAGACCGTGCCGACCGACGCCGCCCAGATGCGGCTCAGCTTCGCGCCCATCGTCAAGACGGCGGGACCGGCGGTGGTCAATGTCTACAGCCGCCAGATCGTGCGCCAGGCGGCCGATCCTTTCTTCCAGATGTTCGGCGGCATGGGCCTGTCGCGCGAGCGCATCGCCCAGTCGCTTGGCTCCGGCGTCATCGTGCGGCCCGACGGGGTGATCGTCACCAACAACCACGTCGTCGCCGGCGGCCAGGACATCATGGTGGTGCTGGGCGATCGGCGCGAATTCCCCGCCAAGGTGCTGCTCGCCGACCCCCATGCCGACGTCGCGGTGCTGAAGATCGACGTCGGCGCCGAGCGCCTGCCGGTGCTGCCGCTGGCGACCGGCGACCAAGCCCAGGTCGGCGACCTGGTGCTGGCCATCGGCGACCCCTTCGGCCTCGGCCAGACGGTGACCAACGGCATCGTCTCGGCGATCGCGCGCTCCAATGTCGGCGTCACCGACGTTTCCTATTTCATCCAGACCGACGCGGCGATCAATCCGGGCAATTCCGGCGGCGCCCTGGTCGACATGAACGGCCGCATGATCGGCATGAACACCGCCATCCTCTCGCAGTCGGGGACCTCGTCCGGGGTCGGCTTCGCCATCCCCGCCGCCCTGGTGCGCCACGTGGTCGACCAGGCCATGGGCGGGGCGCCCGCGGCGCGCACCTGGCTCGGCCTGAAGACCCA
>DASYAQ010000031.1:0-3531 GCA_036501225.1 Caulobacteraceae bacterium
GCCGTGACGTCCTTGAAGAAGATGTTCGGCGACTTGCCGCCCAGCTCCAGGGTCACCGGGATCAGGTTCTGGCTGGCGTACTGGCTGATCAGCCGGCCGGTGGTGGTCTCGCCGGTGAAGGCGATCTTGGCGATGCGCGGGGACGACGCCAGCGGCTTGCCGGCCTCCAGGCCGAAGCCGTTGACGATGTTGAGCACGCCGGCGGGCAGGATGCCCTCGATCAGCTCGGCGAACAGCAGGATCGAGGCCGGGGTCTGCTCGGCCGGCTTGATCACCACGCAGTTGCCGGCGGCCAGCGCCGGGGCGAGCTTCCAGACCGCCATCAGCAGCGGGAAGTTCCACGGAATGATCTGGCCGACCACGCCCAGCGACTCATGGAAGTGGTAGGCGACGGTGTCGTCGTCGATCTGTGAGATGCCGCCTTCCTGGGCTCGGATGGCGCCGGCGAAATAGCGGAAATGGTCGACCGCCAGCGGCATGTCGGCGGCCATGGTCTCGCGGATCGGCTTGCCGTTGTCCCAGGTCTCGGCCGTGGCCAGGAGCGGCAGGTTGTCCTCCATCACCTGGGCGATCTTGTTCAGCATGTTGGCGCGGTCGCCGGCGCTGGTGCGGCCCCAGGCGTCCTTGGCGGCGTGGGCGGCGTCCAGCGCCAGCTCCACGTCGGCGGCTTCCGAACGCGCGATCTCGCAGATCACCTGGCCGTTGATCGGCGAGGTGTTGTCGAAATACTTGCCGCTGACCGGCTCGCGCCAGGCGCCGCCGATATAGTTGCCGTAGCGGGCCTTGAACGGCGGCTTGGACGTGCGATTGAATTCAACCTTGGTCATCGGTTTCCTCCTGAAGTGCGCCTGTTCAGGCGTCGTGACCGGCAACATCGACCATGCGCGGCGATCTGTCAGCATCTGTCGGATCGCTTCGGGCAGATTCGTCCTATGCTGGTCCAACAAGAGGGAGGCCCCAAAATGTCGAAATCCACTCTGGCCGTCGCGGCCGCCGCCCTGGCGCTCGGCCTGGGCGCCCCGGCCATGGCCCAGCTGCCGCCCGGCGTCTTCGTCGGCGAGCACGACTACAAGCTGGCGCCCGCCGGGGCCTACGGGATCGATCCGGCGCACACCGCCGTCGTCGCCAAGGTCTCGCACATCGGCTACGGGCTCAGCGTTTTCCGCTTCGACAAGGTCGATGGGGTCCTGATATGGGACCCGGCCGATCCGGACCGGTCGAGCCTGAAGGTCTCGGTCGACGTGGCCTCGATCGACACGCCGGTGCCCAACTTCGCCCGCGAGCTTGCCGGCGACAAATATCTCAACGCGGCGGCCTTTCCGAAGGCGACCTTCGTCTCCACCGCCTTCCACCGGATCGACGCCAGTCACGGCCGGGTCGATGGCGACTTCACCCTGTTGGGGAAGACCCGGCCCATGAGCTTCGCGGTCGACCTGCAAGGCGCCGGCAAGGGCTTCATGGGCCACCCGCGCCTGGGCGTCGAGGCCCGCAGCGACCTGCACCCGCAGGACTTCGGCATGAGCCCGATGTTCAGCGCCCCGATCCAGCTGGTGATCGACGCCGAGTTCGCCAGGCAGTGAGCATGAAGCGCCTGTCCCTCCTGGCCTTGGCCGCCGCGCTCCTGCCCCTGCAGGCGGCGTCGGCGGCGCCCAGCCTTTCCGGCCAATACGGCCCGCTGCTGATCGCGGTGACGGGCGGGACCGTCACCGGCGCCTTCAGCGAGACGCGGATCGGCAACGGCACGGACGCCGCGCCGCAGTTCAGCTGCGCCTTCCTGCTTTCGGGGTCGCTGAAGGCCGGCAAGGCGTCGGTGGTCACCTGGTATCCCGGCCAGGCTCCGATCGCCGGCCAGCTCAGCCTGTCGGCGGACGGGGTCAGCCTGAAGCTGAAAGACGACCAGCCCGGCTGCGCCATGACCGACGCCAGCATGGTCGATCAGGCCTGGGAGTCGGCCCAGGACAAGGCCGCCTCGGGCTGGATCGGAACCCGGCTGATCGCCGCCAGGAAGGCGGTGATCCGCAAGACCGCCGACGCCAAGCCCGGCCGCACGCCCTATGTGCTCCGGGACGACGCGGTGGCCGTGCTCGCGGTCCAGGGCGGCGCGGTCGAGATCGCCTATCCCGGCCCAGACAAGACCATCACCGGCTGGGTGAACGCCAGCGACCTGACCGCGGCCGCGCCCAGGTAGGATTATAGCCGCAATGGCCTTCATTCGAGCCCTGGCGATTGGTATCTGGCTGCTCGGAGGACTCGTCATGGCTGGCCCCGCCGCCGGCGCACCCATGCGCCACCAGACCATCGTCCGAGCGGACGCCAAGGGCGAGGTGCGGATCGCGGTGACGCTGCGCGGCCATGGCCCGGTGGTGGTGCTGATCCCGTCGCTGGGCCGCGGCGCGGCGGACTTCGACGATCTGGCGGCCCGGCTGGCGGCGGCCGGCTATGAGGCGGCGGCGGTCGATCCGCGCGGCGTCGGCGACAGCAGTGGGCCGATGACCGGGCTCAGCCTCGCCGACTACGCCGCCGACGTGGCCGCGGTAGCGCATGCGCTGTCGGCGAAGCCGGTGGTCCTGATCGGCCACGCGTTCGGAAACCGCGTCGCCCGCGCCACTGCCGCAAGTCACCCCGAGGCGGTCTCGGCCCTGGTGCTGCTGGCCGCCGGCGGCCAGGTCGCGCCGGCCCCCGACGCGTCCAAGGCGCTGATGGACGTGTTCAATCCCGCGCTTTCGCCCGCCGAACACCGCGCGGCGGTGGCGAAGGCCTTCTTCGCACCGGGCGCCGACCCGCAACCCTGGCTGGACGGTTGGTATCCGCCGGTCATGCGCGCCCAGCGGGCGGCGGCCATGGCGACGGGCCCGGAGTCCTGGGTCGGCGCCGGCGACGTCGACATCTTCATCGTCCAGGCCGAAGACGACGTGATCGCCCCGCCGGCCAATGCCGAGGCGCTGGTCAAGGCCTATCCAGGCCGGGTCAGGGTGGCCGTGTTGAAGCACGCCGGCCACGCCATGCTGCCCGAACAACCCCGCGCCATCGCCGACCTGGTCATCGGCTTCCTCAAGCGGCGAGACGAGCGCCAGTGACCGCCGAGAAGACGCTGATCGTGGCCGGCGCGACCGGCTATGGCGCCTGGCCGGCCAACAGCCTGGAAGGCGCCGAACGCTGCATGGCGGCGCCCGTCGACGGCATCGAGATCGACGTGCAGATGACCGCCGATGGCCATGTGGTCGCCCATCATGACTACTGGCTGAACCCGGACGCGACCCGCCTGGGCGGCGACTGGCTGGCCGAGCGCGGCGCCCCGCTGAAGACGCTGAGCCTGGACGCTCTCAAGCGCTACGATATCGGCCGCGCCCGGCCCGGCTCGGCCGCCGAGGCGCAGCACCCCGACCTGGAAAGCCTCGACGGCGCCCGCATCCCCACCCTGCCCGCCCTGCTGGCGGCGCTGAAGGCGGCCGAGGGTCCGCGGCGGCTGATCTATGTCGAGATCAAGACCCACCCAAACCATCCCGACTACGCGCCGGACCCGGCCGCGGT
>DASYAQ010000032.1:0-2049 GCA_036501225.1 Caulobacteraceae bacterium
CACCAGCAAAGTCGAACATGGCTAGCATGGCTCTTGATCCAGAAATTCGCACCGAGCCCGCCACAAGGCCATGGCGAATTTCTGAATCGCCATGCTAGCGGGTGCGGGCTTATAACGATGGCCGTCCGCGCCGCCAAGGCGGCCGAACAAGGGAAGATCAGATCGTGACGCGGCGCCCGGCCGGAATCAGACTGACGCGTTAGCGCCCACCGGGCGAACGCCGCGCATCTGCGCGCGGCGCGGCGAGCACATGCCCACGCCGCCCTTCAGTCCATCACGCCTATTTTCAGAGCCTTCCCATGCTTCGCATCAACGACCTCGTTTTCGACGCCTATGGGCGCCGTTTCTTCGATTCCGCCACCGTCGCCCTGCCCAACAACGCCAAGGTCGGCCTGGTCGGCCGCAACGGCGCCGGCAAGACCACCCTGTTCAAGCTGATCAAGGGCGAGCTCGAGCCCGGCGGCGGCGAGATCGGCTATCCGAAGGCCACCCGCATCGGCTCGGTCGACCAGGAGCATCCGGCCAGCCCCACACCGCTGCTCGACACCGTGCTGGCCGCCGACGTCGAGCGCGACCGGCTGCTGGCCTCGCTGGACACGGCCGATCCCGAGCACATCGGCGAGATCTATGCCCGCCTGGCCGAGATCGACGCCGACCGGGCGCCCTCGCGCGCCGCCGAGATCCTGAGCGGCCTGGGCTTCGCCACCGCCGACCTGCCGCGGCCGATGGCGGAATTCTCCGGCGGCTGGCGCATGCGCGTGGCGCTGGCGGCGGCCCTGTTCGCCGAGCCCGACCTGCTGCTGCTCGACGAGCCGACCAACTATCTCGACCTGGAAGGCGCGCTCTGGCTGGAGGCGCGGCTGCGCAAATACCCGAAGACCGCCCTGGTCATCAGCCACGATCGCGAACTGCTCGACAAGTCGGTCGGCCATATCCTGCATCTGAACGACGGCAAGCTCGACCTCTATACCGGCGGATACGACGCCTTCGAGCGCGAGCGCGGCGAGAAACTGCGCCTGCGGGAATCCACGCGGCTGAAGATCGAGGCCCGCCGCGCCCACATGCAGTCCTTCGTCGATCGCTTCCGCGCCAAGGCGTCGAAGGCGACGCAAGCCCAGTCGCGCATGAAGATGATCGCCAAGCTGCCGGTGGTGGCCGCGGTGCTGGCCGAGCAGACCGCGCCCTTCCGCCTGCCCTCGCCGCCCCGGCCGCTGGCGCCGCCGCTGGTCCGCCTGGAAGGCGCCTCGGTCGGTTATGGCGGGCCGCCGGTGCTGAAGAACCTCAATCTGCGCCTCGACCTGGACGACCGCATCGGCCTTCTGGGCGTCAACGGCGCGGGTAAGTCGACCTTCGCCAAGCTGGTCGCCGGCGCGCTCTCCGTCGAGCATGGCTCGATGCACCGCGACCGGCGGCTGAAGGCCGGCTGGTTCCACCAGCACCAGATCGAGGCGCTGGATCCGCTCGACACGCCGCTGGACATCGTCCGCCGCGTCCTGCCCGAGGCCAGCGAAGCCCAGCGCCGCTCGCGCCTGGCTCAGTTCGGCCTTGGCGCGTCGAAGGCCGAGACCACCGTCGCCGACCTCTCTGGCGGCGAGCGGGCGCGGCTGTTGCTCAACCTGGTGGCGATGGACGCGCCGCACCTGCTCATCCTCGACGAGCCGACCAATCACCTGGACATCGACAGCCGCCGGGCCCTGCTCGATGCGCTGAACGACTACGAGGGCGCGGTCATCCTGATCACCCACGACCGTTCGCTGATGGAGCTGGTCGCCGACCGGCTGTGGCTGGCGGCCGAGGGCACGATCAAGCCGTTCGACGGCGACATGGCCGACTATGCCAGGTTCGTGCTGGATCGCGCCCGGGTCGCCACGCGCGGGCCGGCCCAGGTTCCGACCCCGGCCGCACCAAAAGGCGCGCCGCCGGCTCTAGCCCCGCTGAAGCGCAAGCTGGAAGCGGCGGAGGCCACATTGGCGCGCGAAACCCAGGCCGCGGCCAGGCTCGACACGGCCCTGGCCGATCCGGCCCTGTTCGGGCGTGACCCGACGCACG
>DASYAQ010000033.1:0-6755 GCA_036501225.1 Caulobacteraceae bacterium
GCCGACCGCGCCGGGCGCGCGGCTGGTCAGGGGCGACATGGCGTTGAACAGGTGGGTGAAGCCGCTGACGCCGCTGGCCAGCGCCTTGCGGATGGTCGCATAGCCGCCGTTGGTGTGGCCGGCCGCGACCACCACGCCGGCCGCGGCCAGCCGGGCGATCATGGCCGGGCTGGTCTTCTCCGGCGCCAGGGTGACCATCGTGCGGCCGCGTTTGAGCGAGGTCAGCAGCGCGAACGCCGCCTCGTCGAGGACGCGGAACTTCGAGGCGTCGTGGATGCCCTTGCGCCTGGCGTTGAGGAAGGGGCCCTCGATGTGCACGCCGAGCACGCCGGGCGTTCCGGCGGCGATCGCCGCGTCGGTGGCCGCGATCGCGGCCCTGACCGTCTCCAGGTCGTCGCTGATCAGGGTGGGCAGAAAGCCCGTGGCGCCGAACCGGCGATGCACGCGGCCGATCTCGATGATGGACGCCAGCGACGGCGCATCGTTGAACAGCACGCCGCCGCCGCCATTGACCTGGACATCGATGAAGCCCGGCAACAACAGGCCGCCGCCAAGGTCGTGTCGGGTCAGGTCGGCGCCGAGCGAGCCCGCATCCTGGATGGCGGCGATGCGGCCACCGTGCAGCACAACGGCCTTGCCGGTCTCGAACCCCGCGTCGGTGAGGACGCGACCATTGACCAGGGCTGTGCTCATTAGAAGGTCTCCGTCACCTTGTTGAGGTGGGGAGGCCGGTCGGGGTCGAAACCGCGCAGGATCGAGAGCCGGTTCGCCATCCGGTAAAAGCTCTGGATCAACAGCATCGGCTCCAGGACCGGATGTGCGCCGAGGGTCGGCAGCACATGGACGCCGTGGCGCGCGGCGTCGGCGCGCGGCGGGCCGGCCAGCAGCACCTCGGCCTTGCGATCGGCGAATTCGGCGACCAGCTCGTCGATGCCGGTGCGCGCCTCGTCGTCCAGCGAGAACACCAACACCGGGAAGCCCTCGTCGACCAGGGTCATGGGGCCGTGCTGGACCTCGGCGGAGCTGAAGGCCTCGGCGTGCAGGCCGCAGGTTTCCTTCAGCTTCAGCGCCGCCTCCTGGGCGATGGCGAAGCCGACGCCGCGGCCGATGACATAGAGGTTTCGGCAGTCGCGCAGCTGGTCGATCGCCGCGCTCCAGTCGAGCGCCCAGGCCTGTTCGAGCCGGTCGGGAAGCGTCTCGAGCGCCGCGAGCAGGTCGTCGTCGCCGGTCCAATAGCCGACCAGCTGGGCGATGCCGGCCAGGGTGGCGATGTAGGACTTGGTGGCGGCGACCCCCAGTTCGGGGCCGGCATGCAGGGGCGCCACCTCATCGGCCAGCCGGGCCAGCGGCGAGTCCTCGACATTGACCATGGCCACCACGAAGGCGCCGCCGGCCTTGGCGGCCTCGACGGAGGCGAGCAGGTCGGGGCTCTTGCCCGATTGCGAGATCGCCAGGCAGACCGCGCCCTTCAGCTCGGGCGTCGAAGCATAGATCGAACTGACCGACGGCGCCGCGGAGGACGTCATGATCCCCAGCCGGGTCTCGATCAGATAGCGCGCGAAGGTGGCGGCGTGGTCGGAGCTGCCGCGCGCGCAGGTCACCACCGCGCGCGGATGCAGGGCCCGCAAGGTTTCGCCCAGCCGGCTCATGGCGCGGCGATTGTCGCCGAGCTGGCGGCGCACCACGCCGGCGGCCTCGGCGGCCTCGGCGAACATGCGGGTCGATTCGGCGGTACGCGGCACACCGGTCTCCAGACGCTCAGGCGGAAAGGGCGTTGAGTTCGGCGACGAAGTCGTAGGCGTCGCCGCGATAGAAGGACTGGGTGATCTCGACGGCGCGGCCGTCCTTCAGGAAGCCCCGCCGCTCGATCAGCAGGCCGGCCGCCGCCTCCGCCACCCGCATCATGTCCGCCTGTTCGCGCGTGAACAGCACCGCGCGCAGCCGCTGCAAGGCCCGCGTCGGGCGGTGGCCGAATTTCTCGAGCGCATCATAGAGCGACTCCTCGACCGCCTCGAACGAGGGCATGGAGAAGGCCGGGACGGTCGAATATTCCAGCGCCATGGGCGCCTCGTCGGCATAGCGGATGCGGCTGAAGCGATAGACCGCGCTGCCGGGACTCAGGCCCAGCGTCATCGACTCCTCCGGCGTCACCGTGCCCGCCGAACGGCTGAGCCAGACGCTGTGCGGTTTGCGCCCACGCGAGATCATGTCTTCGGAAAAGGAGGACAGCTTGGAAAAGCTCTTTTCGACCCGCGCGGCGACGAAGGTGCCGGCGCCCTGCCGCCGGATCAGCAGGCCTTCGCTGACCAGGCCGTCCAGCGCCTTGCGGACGGTGATTCGCGAGACCGAGAAGTCATCGGCCAGGTCGCGTTCTGGCGGCAACGCCTCGTCGGGGGCCAGCACGTTCTTGGAAATGGCCGCGCGAAGGGCGCGCTGGAGCTGCTGATAGAGCGGCGCGCGACCCTGTTCGTCCAGCCGGCCGATGGTCTCTGAGAAGTTCGGCACTGATTTTCCTCGAACGGGTTGGACCCAGGGAGCGGCGTGGACCATGGCATCTATGACACACAGCGCGACCATTTGAATACCAATAAAGTTTATGGTCTGTCATTGGTGTTTCTTTGGGCTTGCAATTTGTTCCAGTTTGATGACAGCCTAAGGCCACAAGGTTCCTCCCGGAGTCGAATCCGGCCGCCGAGAGGAAGATTGGTATTTAATTGGACTTACGGGGCGGGTCAACGGTTCGATGATCCGGATATCAGGGGAGAAGACCAATGACCGTTAACAAGATGCGTCTCGTCGGCTCAGCGAGCGGGATCGCTCTGCTCTGCGCCGCCGCGCCGGCCTTCGCTCAGGCCACGTCTCAGGACGCGGCGCCGGCCTATGTGACGCCGGCCGCCAAGGCCGCCGCCGAAAAGGCCGCGGCCGCCGGAGACACGGGCGGCGAGGTGGTCGTCACCGGCATCCGCGCCTCGCTGCAGAAGGCGATCGAGATCAAGAAGCTGGCCATCGACCAGGTCGACGCCATCTCGGCCACGGACATTGGCAAGCTGCCCGACAAGAACGCCGCCGACGCCCTGCAACGCATCGTCGGCGTCAACACCGAATCGGCCGCCAGCGGCGAGGGCGGCTTCGACGAGAACGACCGCGTCTCGATCCGCGGCACCTCGCCCAGCCTGACCCAGGTCACCATCGACGGTCACAATGTGGCGACCGGCGACTGGTTCATCCTCGACCAGTATCAGACGGTCGGCCGCAGCGTCAGCTTCACCCTGCTGCCGGCCGAGCTGGTCGACACCGCCGAGGTCTACAAGACCCAGGACGCCTCCCTGCTCGAGGGCGGCGTCGCCGGCGTGGTCAACCTGGTCACCCGCAGGCCGCTGGATTTCACGCAAGGCCTGACGGTCCAGGGGTCGGCCGAGGCCGCCTACAACAGCCTGAGCCAGCAGACCAAGCCGCAGGTCGACGCCCTGATCAACTGGAAGAGCCCCGACGACAAGTTCGGCATCTTGGCCCAGGGCTTCTATGAAGACCGCAGCATCGAACGTTTCGGCCAGGAGACCCTCGGCTATACGGCGATCACCAGCGCCATGCCGATCGGCGCCGCCCATCCGAGCCTGGTCGGCGTCGAGGCGCCGACCTTGATCGGCTCGACCCTGTTCCAACAGGAGAAAACCCGTGAAGGCGGCGAGTTGGCGGCGGAATGGCGCCCGAACGACCGTGTCGAGCTCAACCTCAGCGGCTTCTATTCCCACCTGACGGCGTCGAACGTGAACGACAACTACATGTACTGGGGCACCAACGAGCTCAACAACAACGTGCCGACCAGCTTCACGGTCGCCCACAACACCCTGACCTCGGCGGTCTGGCCTGCCGGCCCCGACGGCCTGGTGGTCGACAACATCACCCGCCCGAACGAGAACGCCTACAGCTACTACGTCAACCTGGACGGCAAGTTCAAAGTCACCGACGCCCTGACCATCAAGACCCAGATCGGCTATACCCAGGGCCAGGGCAATACGCCCAGCCAGCCCTCTTTCGAGGTCGATGGCGGCAGCGCCGGCATCTCCTACGCCCCGTCAGGCAACGGCTGGGTGGTGAACCCGGTCGGCGTCAATACCCAGAGCCCCGCCGGCCTTTCCAACGACTGGGCCTGGAACGCCATCTTCCATTCGCTGGATACCGAATATTACGGCAAGTTCGACGGCGACTATGCGGTCGGCGACGGCGTGTTCAAGGACGTGTTGTTCGGATTCCATGCCTCCGATCACACCCGTCGGGTGGATGGCTGGGACCGCGGCTGCACCCTGGGCGCCAACGGCGCGTGCTTCGGCTCGCCGACCATGCCCTTCTCGGCGACCGACCCGGTGCCCTATCCCAGCGGCTACAACGCCGGCGCGCTCGGCATTCCCGGCCTGCTGCTGCCGATCGCCGGCAACAAGAACGTGATCGCCTCGATCATCAACGCCATCCCCGGCGGGGTTCGCGGGCCGGTCTCGGCGATCCATACGCCGCAGAACTACTACTGGCTGGCGGCGTTCAAGGTGCACGAAGACGACTATGCCGGCTATGTCATGGCCAAGGTCGGCGGCGATGGCTGGCGGGGCAATTTCGGCCTGCGCATCGTCGACACCGACGAAAACGCCTTCGTCAACGTGCCGACCTCGACCGCCAACCCGGCGGTGATCACGAGTTCGGCCTTCGGCCCCTATTTCATCGACCACGTCAAACACAACTATGTCGACTTCCTGCCGAGCATCAACCTCACCTTCGACCTGCAGAAGAACCTCTTCCTGCGCCTGTCGGCGGCGGAGACCATGTCGCGGCCCGACTACAGCGCGCTTGGCGGGACGGTTTCGCTCACCGACCTCACCCTGACCGGCAACGGCGGCAATCCGGACCTGAAGCCGGTCAAGGCGGCGGTCTATGACGGCGCTCTGGAATGGTATTACGCGCCGTCTTCGATCGCGACCGTCAGCCTGTTCTACGACGATCTGCAGTCCTATGTGGCCTTCGGCACCCACACCGGCGTCTTCCTCGACCAACTGCTGTCCAAGCCGGGCTCGCCGCCGGTCTTCAAGCCATACAATATCTCGTCGCCAGTCAACAGTTCCGGCCAGCTCACCGGCGTCGAACTGCAGGTGCAGCAGCCTCTGGCCTACGGCTTCGGCTTCCAGGCCAACTTCACCTATGTCGATGGTCACGACCAGAACGGCGGTTCGCTCGTCGGCACCTCGCGGATCACCTACAACCTGGTCGGCTACTATGAGAACTCCTGGGTCAGCGCGCGTCTGGCCTATACCTACCGGTCGGCCTACCTGGTCGGCCTGGACCGCAGTTCGCTGGAAAACGAGGCCGGCAACGGCCAGCTCGACGCCTCGGTGAACTTCAACGTGACCCACAACGTCACCCTCTCGGTCGACGCCCTGAACCTGACCAACAGCCTGCTGAAATACTATTCCGCCAACCCGACGCAGGTGCGCGCCGTCTACAACAACGGCACCCAGGTCTATGCCGGCGTCCACGTGAAGTTCTGATCGAATTTGGCGGCGGCGCGGGGTTCGCGCCGCCGCCCCTTGCATCCCCTGACTTCGCGGAGCGGCCACGCCGGTCCGCGATTTTTTGCGTGAGGCGCACGCCGGGGCATAGTCAGGCCTCGCCCGGAGAGGATTGGATGGCGGCCGACGTTCAGGGCCCGACGCGGATAGGCCAGGCGGTCGAGCTGCTGGCCACCGATCCCGCGCGCGCCGAGGCCCTGGCGCGCGAGGTCTTGAGCACGGCGCCGGCAGACCGTGACGCCCTGGTCGTGCTCGGCACGGCGCTGCGCGTCCGCGGTGAACTCGAACAGGCCCGTGCGGTGCTGGAGCCCTTGGCGGCGACCGAGACAGGGTCCTGGATCATGCAGTTCGAGCTGGCGCGGGTCCTTCTGGCGCTCGGCAAGAGCCGGGCGGCGACCGGGCCGCTGTCCCTGGCCGTGGCGCTCAACCCCGGCCTGGCCGCCGGCTGGCGGATGCTGGGCGACATCGCGCTGTTTTCCGGCCAGGTCTCCGCCGCCCAGACGGCCTATGACTGGGCCCTGCGCGCGCTGATCGGCGATCCGCGCCTGCAGGGCCCCGCCGCCGCCCTGGCCGAGGGCCGTCCGGACGTGGCCGAGCCGGATCTGCGCGCCGTCCTGGCCCGCGATCCAAACGCGCTCGCCGCCGGCCATCTGCTGGGCGAGGCGCTGGCGCGGCAGGGCCGTCTGGCCGACGCCGAGGGCCTGCTGGCGCAGTGCGTCGAGCGCGCGCCGGGCTTCGACCTGGCGCGGCAATCCTACGCCTCGGTGCTGCTGCGCAGCGGCAAGCCGTCCCAGGCCCTTGTCCAGCTCGATCGGCTTGGCGTCCTCGACAATCGCGGCCGCATGATGCGCGCCGCCGCCCTGACCGAGCTCGGCGACTTTGGATTGGCGGCCGAGGTCACCGCCGCGCTGCTCGAGGATTTTCCCGACCAGGCGCATGGCTGGCTGCTGCACGGCAATGGCCTGCGCACCCTGGGCAGGATCGACGCGGCCATCGCGGCCTATCGCAAATGCCTCGAACTCGATCCCGACGGCAGCGCCGCCTGGTGGGCGCTGGCCAATCTGAAAACCTATCGGTTCGATCCGAAGATGCGCGCGGCGATCGGTGCGCGGCTGGCCGATCCCGCTCTGGGTCCAGAGGATCGCAGCACCCTGCACTTCACCTTGGGCAAGGCCGAGGAGGACGAAGGACGCTTCGCCA
>DASYAQ010000034.1:0-10557 GCA_036501225.1 Caulobacteraceae bacterium
CGGGTCGACGCCCTGTCGCCGTTCTTCGGCGAACTGGAGCGGCTGAAGATGTCGGAGCGCTATGTGGTGCGGCTGCGCGGCGCGCAGGACACCCTGCGCAAGTGCATGTTCCGGATCTCCTATGTGCAGAGGATGCAGTTCCTGCCCTCGGTGCATGTGCTGGTGCAGAGCCTGGTGATCGCCAGCCTGTTCGTTCTGCTGTTCCTGAAGACCGCGGGCTCCTACGAGTCGCTGCTGGTGTTGTCGGCTACATGTTCATCTATGCGCTCTATCTGATCGAGCATCTGGACCAGCCGTTCCGCACCGGCGAGCGGACGGTGGACGATGTGAGCATCTTCCTGCTGCGCGATTTCGTGGAAAAGCTCGGCCGCTCCTGAGCCTAGTTTTTCGTCCGCGCCACGGCCAGTTCGCCGAAGGCTCGTCGCAGGGCGCTCAGATGATCGGCGAACTCGGTCGCGGGGTCGATCTCGGCTGAATTGGCCTCGATCCGTTCGCGCGAGATCCTGAGGCCGGGCCTGGTGGCGATGGGGGTCATGTGCAGGCCGTCGCACACCTGTCGCAGCTGTTCGGCGCAGCGGCCGCCGCCATGGCCGCCATAGGTGACGATCATCGCCGGCTTGCCGTCCCACTCCTGGTAAAGGTGATCGAGGGCGTTCTTCAGAGGCGCGGGATAACCCCAGTTGTATTGAGGCGTCACGAAGACGAACGCTCCCGCCCCAGCGATCTTGCGGCTCCAGGCGCGGGTGTGTTCGAATTCGTAGGCGCCCCGGGCGGGCACCCCCGGTTCATCATCCATCGGCAGCGGCCAGTCCTTGAGATCGATGACCTCGAAAGCGCCGCCCACCGTCTCGCGGCCGATCTCGGCCACCCATGCGGCGATCTGCAGGGCGATGCGGCGAGGACGCAGGCTTCCGGCGATGACCAGAGTGGGGGAAGCGTGTATCATACACGCCTTATGAGGCTCGGCGTCAGCGGCGTAAAGGTGCATAATACACGGGATATTGACGGCCTCGCCGCCGCCCTGATCGACCTCACGGGCTTCTTCGCCAGCCCCCAGCGCGATGATGTATTGCTGGCCGAGGCTGGCGTCAGCCTGGACCGGGCCCTGTTTCCGCTGCTGGTCAGGCTGGGCCGGCACGGCCCGCTGAGCGTCGCCGGCCTGGCGGCCCAGGTCGGCAGGGACCACACCACCATCAGCCGTCAGTTGGCCAAGCTCGAGAACCTCGATATGGTTTCCAGGCAGGGCGGCGGCGCGGACAGGCGGGTGCGGTCGGCGGCGTTGACGCCCGCGGGCGATGAGATCGTGCAGGCGATCACCGCGGCCAGACGCCGGTTGCTGTCGAGGGCGCTGGCCGACTGGACCCCTGCCGACCGAGCCAAGCTGGCGAGCCTGAACCGCCGCTTCGCGCAGGCCCTGGCGGGCCCGGCCCGCGACCGCGCCTAGATCACGATGACTTTGGATTGAATCAATCCAAAGTCATCGTGATCGATTCCTAAGAGTTAGAGCGGGTTGCGGGCGGAAAACCGCTTCGCACTTTTCCTCAACCCGCTCTAGGTAACGGCATCAGATGCTCGTCAAAGGTCCGGGCGGATCACCGCCTTGCCGACGACCTTACGGTCGGCCAGCAGGTCGAAGGCTTCGCGCCAGGCGCTGAGCGGCAGTTCGGCATGGACGCGGGGCTTGATCTTGCCTTCGTTGGCCAGGTCCCAGACCGCCTTGGCGTTCTCGCGGCCCTTTTCCGGGAACTGACGGCCGTATTCGCCGGCGCGCACCCCCATGACCGAGAAGCCCTTGATCAGCGGCATGTTGACCGAGACGCTCGGGATGCGGCCCGAGGTGAAACCGACGATCAGCAGCCGGCCGTTGAAGGCGATGCAGCGGACGCTCTCGTCGAACACGTCGCCGCCGACTGGATCGTAGATCACGTCGGCCCCATGGCCGCCGGTGGTCTCCTTGACGAAGTCGCGGAAGCCGCCGGTGACATTGACCACCGCGTCCGGGGCGTACTCCGCCTCGATGACGCCCAGCTTGTCGTTGGAGGCCGACGCGGCGATCACCTTGGCCCCCATGATCTTGCCCAGATCGACGGCGGCCAGGCCGACGCCGCCGGCCGCGCCGTGCACCAGCAGCCATTCGCCCGGCTCCATCGCCGCGCGGCGCACCAGGGAGACATAGGCGGTCAGATAGGCCGTGCCATAGGCGGAGGCCTGGGCGAAGGACAGCCGCTCGGGCTTGGGGCGCAGGCCCATGGCGTGGGTGACCGCATAGTCGGAGAAGCCGCCGATACGGGCGCCGCCGACCACCGCGTCGCCGACCTTCCAGCGCTCGACGCCTTCGCCGAGCGCCTCGACCTCGCCGGACATTTCCAGGCCGGGAATGAAGGGCAGCGGCGGTTTGTGCTGGTACTCGCCCCGAGTCATCAAAAGATCGGGGAAGTTGACCGAGGCCGCGCGCACCTTGACCAGCACCTCGCCGGGGCCAGGCTTGGGGGTGTCGATTTCCTTCAGGACGACGCCGTCGTAGTTGGGCGCCAGCTTTTCGACGACAACGGCTCGCATCAGTGGATTCGTCCCTCAAAACCCTCGCGCACGAGGCCGGCGATCTCGCGGCAGGCGATGTCGGCGGCGGGCGCGGCGCCGGTAAAGGCGGTGAAGGCGTGGGCCAGGCCGTCATAGCAGCGATAGACGACGGCCACGCCGGCGTCGCGCAGCCGCTTGGCATAGGCCTCGCCCTGGTCGACCAGCGGATCGAAGCCGGCGGTGACCACGACGGCGGGGGCCAGCCCCCTCAGATCCTCGGCGCACAAGGGCGAGGCGCGCGGGTCGGTCGGATCGCCGTCCGGCCCGAGATACTGGGCGGCGAACCAGTCCATCAGGCCGCGCGACAACGGATAGGCGTTCGCATAGGTGCTCATCGACTGGGTCTCGCTGGCCAGGTCGACGGCCGGGTAGATCAAGAGCTGCAAGGCGGGCTGCGGTTGGCCGGCGCGCTTCAGATCCTGGGCGATGGCGGCGGCGAAATTGCCGCCCATGGAATCGCCGCCGATCGCCGCCTTGCCGGCCGGCGCGCCGAACCGGGGCGCATTGTCCCTGGCCCAGCGATAGGCGGCCAACACATCGTCCAGCCCGGCCGGAAAGCGGTGCTCGGGCGCCAGGCGATAGTCGACGGAGAGCACGGCGCAGCGGGCGATCCTGGCCAGGATGCTGCAGAAGGCGTCGCAGGTCTCCAGGTCGCCGATCACCCCGCCGCCGAAATGGGCGAAGACCAGGATGGGCGCGGCGGCGTCCTGGTGTTCCGGGCGATAGGCGCGGGCCGGAATGGCGCCCTGCGGCGCCGGGATGCTCAAGGCCTCGGCGCGCACCCCCGGCTCGGGATCGCCGGCGACCAGGGCAAGCTGGGCGGCTGTGCTGGCGCGCAAAAGCTCAGGCGTCAGGGCGCCGCCGGCGCCGCGGCTGCGCGCGGCGTTGGCCAGGTATTGCAGGCGCGGGTCCAGGGTCCGGCCGCCCTGGAACACCACCCCGCCGCCGGAGAGGACGCGCAAGAACGGGGTCGGCAACGACAACAGCGCCTTCAGGGTGAACCGTTGAAACGCGATGTCGGCCATGCGGCCTTTAGGGCCTCAGCCGCGGCAGGGCGGGCAGGCCGCCCAGGATCAGCTGCACCGCGAACTCGACCGCGGCCGGCACGTCGATCGGCCGCCGCTCGAGCATCAGTTCGCCGACCTCGCGGGCGATCGCGATACAGGCGGCCGCCAGATAGTCCAGGTCGACCTTCGGCCCATGGCCGCGCTCGAGCACGTCGGACACCGACCACTTCACCTGTTCGAACACCGCCTGCATCTCCGGCGTCTCGGCGCGCACGTGCGGGTGCGGCTCGACGCCGCTGGAGGCGGGCTGGACGGCCGCCTGCTCGGCGACCAGGAAGTTGTAATAGGCGTCGATGGCGCGGCGGATGAAGCTGTCGAAGTCGCCCGAGGCCTCGTATTGCGCCTGCAGGATCGGGCGGAAGCGGCGCGCGCCGTCGTCGGACAGCGCCTCGTACACCTCCTCCTTGGAGCGATAATAGTTGTAGAAGGCGCCGACCGACAGATTGGTGCGCCGGATGATGTCGCGCACGCTGGCGCTCTCATAGCCCAGCTCGGCGAACACCAGGCGCGCGGCGTCGAGGATGGCGCGCCGGTTGGCGGCCTTGGTCTGCTCGCGCTTGCCGGCCTGGCCGGGGGTGAGGAGATCGGTTGCGGTCAATGACGGGCTCTTGGCGAATAATCTTCGCCATCTTCCGCTATAGCCCCCCAATGGAGCAAGCATCCCGTTAGGGCGGCGCGGTTTGCGGCTGGATTGGCGCGCGATTGCAGCTGGCGAGGCAGGCTGTCCAGTTCTGCGGGCAGGAGGGGGCATCGTCGCCGGCCAGGCAGAAATAATAGGTGTGGGCGCAACCCGCCCGGCACTGGTCGGGATCGGCGGGAAGCAAAGCGGCGTCGCTCGGCGGCAGGCTGGCGCGCAACACCGGCGAGGCGATGGGCGCGGCCCTGGCGGGTTTGGCGCCTTGCGCACCGCGCAGACCGCTCGCCGCCGCCGGTTTGACCGGCGCGGGCCGCTGGGGCGCCGCCGCGCCCAGCAGCAGCACCGCGCACGCCGCCAAGCCAAGCCTGAGCCCGATCCGCCACATGAGCCCTTCATGGCCCGCGGGCGGTTAAGGTCCCGTTAACCATAAATTCCGCGCGGCGCGGGTTTGCGCGCGAACCGGAAATTAAGCCGGTTTCCACGACCTTGGCGCTTCGATTCGGAGCCGCCAATGGACACCTATCTCGACTATGCCCGACGCGGGCTGAACGCCTGGTGGCGCTATCTGCTGGCCATCGTCGTGGCCATCGTCACCTGGCTGGTGCTCGATGTAGCCATCGTCTTCGGGCTGACCGTCAGTCGGCTGATGCCGCCCGATGTCGCCGCCGAACTGACCAGGCCGTCGCATCCGCTGGTCTTCTTCGGCGGCAACGGCATGGCCTTCGCCACCCTGATCGCCGGCCTCGCCATCGCCGCGCGCCTCATCCAGCGCAAGCGGTTCACCGACATCGTCGGCCAGTGGCGCTGGTCGCGGTTCGCGGCCGGGCTCGGCGTCTGGGCCGCCTGTCTGGTCGCGGCCACCCTGGTGGACTTCCTGCTCAGGCCGTCGGGGTTTCGCTGGATCGCCAGCCCGGCCACGGCCACGCTCGCCGTCGCGGCCATCTTCGGGCTCGGCGTCCAGACCTTCGCCGAGGAGTTCATCTTCCGCGGCTACCTGACCCAGGCCTTCCTGCTGGCCAGCAAGCGGCCGCTGGCGGCGGCGATCCTCAGCGGCCTGGTGTTTGGGGCGCTACATATCCCCAACGGCGTCCCGCAGGCCCTGAACGCGGTGCTGTTCGGCATCGTCGCCTCGCTGATCGCCATCCGCACCGGCGGCATCGCCTTCACCTACGGCATGCATCTGATCAACAACCTGGCCGGGGCGGTGATCGTGGTCTCGGCCAACGACGTGCTCAGCGGCAGTCCGGGGCTGATCGCCCAGTCGACGCCCGGCCTGATCTGGTGGGATCTGATCGCCGGCGTGCTGATCCTGGCCGCGCCGCTCTGGGTGGTGATGCGCTGGATGCGGGAAGCGCCACGGCCGGAGGCCCAGGCGACCATCTTCGACTAGATCAGCCGCCAGCCTAGCACCGCGACCACATAGGGCAGGCCGATGCTGAAGGCGACCAGCGCCGCGCCATAGAGGCCGGCGACGATCGGTCGGCCGTCGCGGAAATTATACACGGCGCCATAGACCAGCAGGCCGGAAATCGGTCCGAGCAGCAGGTAGGGCGCGATCTTCCTGAAGCGCGAGAGCGTCTGCGGAGCAGGTGGCTGATCGACGATCGCGGTCATAAGGGAAGATTAACATTCCCTTAACATCCGACAACCGTAATTCGCGCTAAGTATGGTTAATAAAAGAATAATTCTCACTTCGCGCGAATCGGCCGCCGCGCCCTCGCCCGCTGGGCGAGCGGGCCTTGCGGCGTTTCCCCGGCTTGGCCAGGTTCGATGCGCCGGCGGCGACGCCGTTGTGTTCAGCCCAGGCCGTGCAGATGGCCGAGCCCGACCCGGACGCCGTGGACACCCAGAACGACCACCGCGACCGCCAGGACGATCAGGCCGTAGCCGGCCAGGATCAGCAGGCCGTCCCGTCGCGTCAGCCCCATGGCGAAGACCCCGAGCGCGATGGAGGGCACAAGATTGGCGAAGGGGATCGGCAGGACCAGGACCACGGCGATCAGGCTGCAGGCGGCGCCGACCAGCCGCGCGCCGGTGCGGCCGGTCAGAAAGGCCAGGCGCGGGTGGGAGAGCCGCTCGAACCGCTGCAGCGACGGCAGCACCCGGTGCAGCAGCTTGACAGCTCCTTGCGGGCGACGGTCCGCCGCGACAGCGCCTTGGGCATCCACAGCCGCCGCCGGCCGAGCACCAGCTGCGGCGCGACCATCAGCAGCGGCAGGGCCAGCAGCATGGAGACGCCCGGCGGCATCGGCAGCAGCACCGGCAGGGTCAGCGCGAACAGCAGCGGGCCCGGACCGTCCGCATCCTCCAGCCGGCCCATCAGTTCGCCGACGCTGAGCCTCTCCTTGCGCATGCGCAGCAGCGGTCTGAGACTCGCCACCAAGGAGTTCCCGGCCGCTTCCGCCACCCTCGCCATAAGGGCCTAACGGGCGGCCGGCGCGATGGCTCCTACCTGCAACGCTCGATCAGCGCCATGGCCCCGGCCGGGGCGCGCACCTTGCCCTCGTGGATGATGAAGGCGAAGACGTCGCGGGGTTGGCCGTCCGGCTTCTGCGCCGGGTCGGCGGCTTCCAGGTCGGCGGGACGGCCGCCCTCCGCCCAGGTGACAAGACGCCGGGCCCAGCCCTCCAGCTCATCGGAGGTATAGGCGGTCTCGACGGCGTCGGAACCGGTCTGCAGTCGGGCATAGACGAAGTCGCCGGTGACGTCGGCCAGGGCCGGATAGGCGCCGTGATCGGCGAAGACCACCGGCGTCTTGTGCTTGCGCAGCAGGGCGGCGAAGGCCGGGCTGCTGAAGCTGTCGTTGCGCACCTCGACGCAATGGCGCAGCGTCAGGCCGTCGAGCGTCTTGGGCAGAAGCTCGAGAAAGGCCTCGAAGTCGTCTGAATCGAACTTCTTGGTTGGGGCGAATTGCCACAGGACGGGGCCGAGCTTGGGCCCCAGCTCGCTCAGGCCCTGGTCGAAGAAGCGGCCGATCGATTCCCCCGCCTCGGCCAGCACGCGCCGGTTGGTCGTGAAGCGCGAGCCCTTGACCGTGAAGACGAAGCCTTCGGGCGTTTCCTCGGCCCACTTGCGCCAGGTGGCCGGTTTCTGCGAACCATAATAGGTTGCATTGATCTCGATGGCGCTCAGCCGCCGGCTCATATAGTTGAGCTCATCCTTCTGGGTCAGGTTGTCTGGATAGAAGACGCCGCGCCACGGCGCGAAGGTCCAACCGCCGACGCCGATACGAATCTGGCCGCGCTTTGCCATCTTGCAGGTTCACCTTCGCCGTTGGAGCGTCTAAAATAGCGCTGATTTCTCGGTTAAGGGGCGTGGTCGCATAGACACGACGTAAATAATTTCGCGCCTTACTGTCCGGATGACTTATTCTTAACGGGTAAATCGACGCCGACCCCGCTACCCCAGCGCCAGCGCGGGGGCTCGGGCGACGATCTTGGCCGGGCGTCCGCCCCAGCCACTTTTTCGAATTGACGAGCCTATTATGCGCCTTCGCCTCTCACCGCTCATGCTCTTGCCGCTGCTGGCCGGCTGCGCGCTTGGCCCGACCGTGCCCAAGCCGGACGTCCATACGCCGATGGCCTTCGAGGCGCCCACCGACGTCACCCAGCCGGGCGTGCCGCTGGAACACTGGTGGACCACCTATAACGATCCGCAGCTGGAGAGCCTGATCGCGCTGGCCCTGGTCAACGCGCCGGACGCCCGCAGCGCCTACGAGCGGCTGCAGGACGCGCGGGCGACCCGCGCCGGCGCCCTGGCCTCCTACGGCCCGCAGGGCGCGCTGCAGGGATCGGCCACCGAGACCTATACCGGCGTCATCCAAGGCCCGCCGCCGATCGTTACCGGCATTCCCAACGTGCCTCCAATCTCCTTCACCAACGCCGGCACGACCCAGGACTATGGCGTCAATTTCGACGTCAGCTGGGAGATCGACATCTTCGGCCGCCAGCGCGCCGCGCGCGGCAAGGCCAATGCCGACCTGGCCGCCGCCAGGCTCGACAACGAGGCGACCCGCACGGAACTGGAGGCCAGTGTCGCCGACCAGCTGTTCCAGGCCCGCGGCCTGGCGATCCAGCTCGACGACGCGCGCGAGGCCAACAAGATCGACGCCGAGCTCGCCGATATCGCCCGCAAGAAGGCCGACCATGGCCTGGGCTCGAGCGCCGACGCCGACCAGGCCGCCGCCCAGGCCGCCGAGAGCCTGGCCCAGGCCACCGATCTGGAAGGCCAGCTGCATGCCGCGCGCCGCACGCTGCTGGTGCTGGTCGGCAAGGGCGTCGAGCCGCTGGCGACCCTGCCCGCCGACGCCCAGGCCGGAACGCCGCCAGCCATGCCGGTGACCGTGCCCAGCGACCTTTTGGCGCGCCGCCCCGATGTTCGCGAAGCGGCGCAGAAGATCCGCTCGGCCACCGGCCAACTCAAGCTCGACGAACTGGCGCTGTTTCCCAAGTTCAACCTGACACCCGGCGTCGGCCTGACCTCCCAGCCGCTGTTCGGCGCCTCGCTGACCAGCGACGTCTGGTCGATCGGCGTCGGCTTCGTGCAGCCTATCCTCGACATGCCGCGCCTGAAGACGGTCATCCGGTCCCGGGGCGCCCAGGCCGACGAAGCGGTGATCGCCTATGAAAAGGCGGTGCAGACGGCCTATGGCGAATCGGAGAACGCCCTGGTCCAACTGTCCGCCGACGAGCAGCGAGTCAGGATATTGACCGCCGGCGAGACCCAGGCGCGCTTCGCCTATGATGCGGCGCGCAAACGCTATGCTTATGGAATCGACGATTTGACCTCGACCCTTTCCGCCGAGCGGACCTGGCGGACGACGCGCACCGCGCTCACCGCCGCGGAGGTGCAGGCGTTGCGGCGTTCGGTGACCGCCTTCAAGGCCCTCGGCGGGGGCTGGACGCCGGGACCCGTGCCGGAGCAACAGGCCGCACGATGAGGACTTCGCCTATGCGGATATCAGGGGCGCTCGCGCTGATCATGGCGCTTGCGCTCGCCGCCTGTTCAAAGCCGCCGGCGCCCGCGGGGCCGCCCGGCGGCACGCGCACGGTGCGCGTGGCCATGGTTGAACAGCGACCGCTGACCGGCGGGCTGGAGACCTCAGGCATCCTGGTTTCGCGCGAGGAAGCCGCGGTCAACGCCGAGCAGCTGCTCGGCGGCTATCGGGTCTTGAAAGTGTTCGTCGAAGCCGACGCCAGAGTGCGCCAGGGCCAGCCCCTGGCCCAGCTCGACGACACGCTGCTGCGCGCCCAGATCGCCCAGCAACAGGCCCAGGTCGCCGTGCAGAAGGCCGCCGCCGACCAGGCCGACCAGCAGGCCAAGGACGTCGAGGGCCTCGACAAGCAGGGCATCATGTCGGCCGAGCAGATCGACCAGCGCCGCTTCCAGGCCCGCAGCGCCCATGCCGCGCTCGACGCCCAGACCGCCGCCCTGCGCGACCTGCAGACCCGCGAATCGCGAATGATCATCCGCGCCCCGGTGTCAGGCCTGGTCCTGACCCGCAATGTCCGACCCGGCGATATCGCCAGCGCCGGCGGGACCAATGCGATGTTCACCCTGGCCCGCGACAGCCTGGTGGAGCTGGAAGCCCAGGTGGCCGAGGGCGACATGGCCGGAATCCATGTCGGCGACGCCGTGGCCGTGAAACTGCCCGACGGCTCGTCCGTCAACGGCTCGGTGCGGCTGATCGAGCCCAGCATCGATCCGCAGACCAAGCTCGGCAAGGTGCATATACAGCTGCCGCTGAACGCCAATCTGCGGCCGGGCGGCTTCGGCCGGGCCAGTTTCACCGGCCTGACCCGCACCGTCTCGGCCGCGCCGGAAACCGCCATCCGCTATGACGCCGACGGCGCCTCGTTGATGCTGGTCGGGGCGGACAACCGCGTTCAGCAGGTCCCGGTGAAGACCGGCGCCCATGAGGGCGGCTATGTCGAGCTGGTCCAGGGCCCGCCGACCGGTTCGCGCGTGCTGCTCGGCTCCTCAGCCTTTGTGCTGCCGGGCGATACGGTCAACCCCATCGCCGACACCACCCAGACGGCGGCGCGCTGATGGCTGAACTCAGGCTCTCAACCTGGGGCATCAAGAACCCGATCCCGGTGGCGCTGCTGTTCATCGCCGCGGTGATCGGCGGCGCCGTCGCGTACAATTTCCTGCCGATCAAGCGCTTCCCGAACGTCGTCTTCCCGTCGGTGCTGGTCGTCGTCACCGACAACGGCGCCGCGCCGGCCGAGATCAAGACCCAGATCACCCGGCCGATCGAGGACGCCATGGCCG
>DASYAQ010000035.1:0-14713 GCA_036501225.1 Caulobacteraceae bacterium
TCGCCGGCCGCGACCAGCCCGGCGTCGAAGGCGGCTTCGTCATCGACCTGGGCCTCGTTGCGCAGCACGCTGTGGCGCGACAGGACGGCGTAGAGTTCGCCGGTCATGAAGGTGGTGACGCGGGTCAGGCTTTGGCCGTCCAGCACCACCCATTTGGCATGGGTGCCGGGCAGGCAGAGCGCCTGGCGGCCGCGCCGCGTCCGCGCTCCCAGCCAGCCGGCGATCTGGGTTTCCTCCCCGCGCATGAAGTCCGGCGCCGCCGTCAGGCCCGGGCCGCGCAATCCGGGCACGATCCAGACCGGCGCATCGCCGTCGCGCACGCGGCACAGGCTGTGGCCAAGCCGGCCCAGATCGACCGGGCAGTCGAGATAGGGGACCGCCCGCCAGCCGAGGTTGGAGCCGACCATGCCGCACAGGATGGCCGGCAGGTCCCGGGCGGCCAGGGCGGGCCGCACATCGACGTCGAACCGCTCCGCCGCCTCGCCGGGCCGCAGGCGCGAAATGCCGAAGGGAAAATCGCGCCGATCCAGCACCTCGCCCGTGTCGCCGACCACCCAGGCGCGCAGATTGGTGCCGCCCCAGTCGCAGGCGAGAAAGGCGCCCACCGGCGGATACGTCGCGCCCGCGCCAGCCTTACGCCTTGGACGCGGAGGTCTGGCCCTTGAGCAGGTCGGTCAGGTCGGCGATCGCCTGGGTCAGCATCAGAACCTCCTTCTGGCGCAGGGCGTCGACCTTTTCGTGCAGAAGCTCGATCTCCAGCTCCGCCTTGACGTTGATCTGGTGGTCGTTCTCCGCCTCCTTGCGGTCGATGTCCTGCTGGCGGTTCTGGCTCATCATGATGAAGGGCGCGGCGTAGGCCGCCTGGAAGGAGAGCGCCAGGTTGAGCAGGATGAAGGGATAGGGGTCCCACTTCTCGACGAAGGCGGTGACGTTGAGCACGATCCAGACGAGCAGGATCGCCGACTGGACGATGATGAAGGGCCAGGAGCCCATGGTCGCGGCGACCTTGTCGGCGACCCTCTGGCCCAGGGTGAGATCTACGGCGGGCTTCTCGGCCTTGCCGCCCTTGCGCAGGCCGCGGCGCAAGCTGCGCAATTCGCCGAGCAGCCGCTCTTCGGTCTCGTGTAGTTCCACTGTCAGGTTGTGCGCCGTGGCCATGGTCTCAGGTTCCCCAGGATCGTGTCGAGCCGACATAAGGCCCTGAAACGTGGCGGATTCCAAATCGGAAGGAAGGGTTTGGCCGCCGCGGCGAGCGTATGGCGCGCGCGACGCCTCGCGTGCGCTGCTATCGGCGTGGCGACGAAGGCCCTATTAGGGTGAAGGCCAGGATCTGGCCGGTCGGCACGAGGGCGCGCAAGTCATTCCGGGGCGGGGATCGAGCGAGCGGTCATTTCAGTTCGGCGATTGGCGCGTCGAGCCGTCGCGCGGGCTGCTGAAAGCCTCGCTCGGGCGCGAGGTGCGCATCGAGCCGCAGCTGATGGACCTGCTGGTGCTGTTCGCCACATCCGATGGCCGGGTCCTGGCCAAGGACGAGATCATCGCCTCGGTCTGGAGCGGCCGGGCGGTCGGCGACGATACGCTGGCGGCGGCGATCAGCCGGCTGCGCGCCGCCCTCGGCGCCACGGCCGAGCACCGCTACATCGAAACCGTCCCCAAGCGCGGCTACCGGCTGGCGACGCCGCCAGACAGCCCGGACGCGACGCCAGCCAAGGCGGTCGCGGCGCCAGAAGACTCCGAGGCGATGCGGCTGGTGGCCCAGGGCCTGGCGATGCTGCGCGCCGGCGCGCCCACGGCCCTGCCCCAGGCCAGGCTCTATTTCGAGGCCGCCATCGCCGCCGACCCGCGACTGGCGGAGGCGCAGGCTGGCCTGGCCGAGGCGCTGTTCGCCCAGCAGCTGATGGGTCAGGACGCCAGCCCCGGCCTGCTGCGCTCGGCGCAAGCCGCCGCCGCCGCCGCGGTGGGCCTCGACGATCACCTGGCGCAGGCCTGGACGGCGTTCGGCTATGCGGCGCTGATCGCCGACCGGAATTTCGCCGCGGCCGACCGCGCCTTGCTGCGCGCCATCGCCCTGGACCAGACGGCGGCGCCCCCGCACCGCTACCGCGCCGTCGCCCTGGGCTCCGTCGGGCGGCTGGTCGAGGCCGAGCGCGAGGGCCGCAAGGCGGTGGCGCTGGAGCCGCTTTCCCTGGCCGGCCGCAACCTGATGCTACAGATACTGCTGGCCGGTCGCCGCTATCCGCAGGCCGTCGCCGAGGCCAAGGCGATGGCGGCGCTGACGCCCGAGGCGAGCGAGGCCTGGTACGCGCGGGGCTGGGCGCATGTCCTGATGGGCGAGCCCGAGGCCGGCGTCGACGCCCTGCTGCAGGGCCTGAAGCTGTGGGGCGTGGCCAAGGCCGAGATCGTGCGCTTGCGCGATCTCTACGGCGCCGAGGGCTTCGCCGGCCTCTGCCGCGCGGTCGCGGACTTCTTCGAGACCCAGTCGGTGATGTTTTCCCCCAGGCCGACCGACATCGCCGTCCTGCGCACGCTTGCCGGCCAGACCGACCTGGCCTTCGCCGCCCTGGAGACCGCGATCGCGCGGGACGACGTCTATCTGCTCTTTCTCGACGTGCTGCCCTGGTTCGACGCACTGAACAACGACCCGCGCTGGCGACCACTGCTGGAAAGGGCGCGCCTGGTCCGCTGAGCGGCGAAGACGCACGCTCCCCAAGGAAATCCCAGGCTTTTTCCAAGCCCGCCGCAAACATTTTTCTCCGCGTCCGCGCCAGCTTCCCCCCCGCGTCCGGAAGCCGCCGGCCGGCAGCGGAGACTCTCAATGACCCATCAACCCCGCGAGGGCGGCTTCTGGGCAAAACCGCCCATCACCCCCACGGCCATAATCGGCGGCCTGCTGGTCGGCATGGTCGCCGCCAATATCTGGCCGCTGCTGCTCTACAAGCTGGGCGCGCCGGTCGCGGCGGCGATCGAACTGGTCTTCCTCGGCCTCTATGTCTGGTGGTTCAGCGGCGCCGCGCCCGGCCCCTGGAAGGCCCAGCGCACCGACCTCGGCCGCGGCGGCAGGCTCTCCGGCGCCCAGTGGGCTTGGGGACTGATGGCGGCGGTCTGCTTCGCCGCCACCGTGCATGCGGCCATCATCCTGGTCTTCCGCTTCGTCGCCTTCCCGGCGGCGGCCTTTCACAAGGGCTATGACCTCGCCTTCATCCCCACCCTGTCGCTGCGCTGGCTGGCCTGCGTGGTCTCGGCCCTGTCGGCCGGGGTGTGCGAGGAGATGGGCTTTCGCGGTTACATCCAGCGCCCGATCGAAAAGCGCCACGGGGCGACCGTCGCCATCGCCATCTCGTCGGTGCTGTTCATGCTGCTGCATCTGAACAAGGACTGGTCGATCTTCGCCATGACCCCGATCGTGCTCGGCGCGGGCGTGCTTTTGGGCGTGATGGCCAGGGCCGCGGGCAGCCTGGTCTTCAACATGCTCGGCCACTGGATCATGGACATCGGCCTCTTCGCCTTCTGGTGGACCCAGATCGGCGGGACCTTCGCCCAGCGCCCGATCTTCGAGACCGGCCTCGACCTCGGCTTCTTCGCCGAGTGCGGCCTGTTCGCGACCGTCCTGGCGCTGCTGCTGCTGGCGATCAGCCGCCTGGCGCGGCTGCGAGGCCCGGAGCTGTCGGGACCCCGGCCTGAAGCAGAGGAGCGGGAACCTGTCGGACTGCGACGAACTTAAGTTCGATCTCGGAGCCGCCATGTCAGACCATGCCAAAGCCGTGGATCGCGTCGTCATCGTCACGGGGGCCTCGGCCGGTGTGGGCCGCGCGGTCGCTCGCCGCTTCGCGGCGGCCGGCGATCGTTTGGGGCTTATCGCCCGCGATGCCATCGCGCTTGAGGATGTCCGGCGTGAGTTGGAGGCTGACGGCGCCGGCGCCGTCGCCATCGAGGCCGTCGACGTGGCGGATGCCGAGTCCCTCTTCGCGGCGACGGAGCGGCTGGAATCCCGGCTCGGCAAGATCGACGTCTGGATCAACGACGCGATGGAGACGGTGTTCTCGCCCTTGAGCGAAATGACGCCGGACGAGTTTCGCCGGGTCACCGAGGTCACCTACCTGGGCTTCGTGCACGGGACCATGGCGGCGCTGAAATCGATGCGAGCGCGCGACCGGGGCCGTATTGTCCAGATGGGTTCGGCGCTCGCCTATCGCGGCATTCCGCTCCAGTCCGCCTATTGCGGCGCCAAGCACGCGATCCGGGGGTTCACCGATTCCGTACGAACCGAACTCCTGCACGAACGCTCGAGGGTCTCGATCGCCATTGTCGATTTGCCCGCCGTCAACACGCCCCAGTTCGACTGGGCGCGCGTCCACATCGACCGGCGGCCTCGCCCGATGGGAAAGCCAATCGAGCCGGAAGTGGTCGCCGACGCCGTATTTCGCGCCGCCAAAGGACGCTGGCGGGAATACTGGCTGGGCGTCCCCACGCTGGAGACCATCGTCGCCAATATGGTCTGGCCTGGATTCCTGGATCGATACCTGGCGCGCAAGGCGGTTCAGGGCCAACAGACGGATAGGCCGGTCCAGGTCGGCCGCCGCGACAACCTCGATCGGCCGCTCACGGACCTGCACCGCACGCGAGGTTCGTTCAGCGATGAGTCCGGCACGCGGGCCCTGCTGGCGCCGGGGCCTGTTGCACGTTTCGGCGTCGTGGCCGCCGGCGCGCTGATATGTCTTGCGCTCGGTGCGGGCCTTGGGAGTGTGGCTAGAGCACGATGAGATCAGGCGGAATCGCCTGATCTCTGAATCGTGCTCTAAATTCAGAGGCTTGAGCGCGTCGTTATCGCAAAACCGGCATCCACTTTTGCGCAACGCGCTCTAGGTGTGACGGCTAGAGTTCGCCACGGCCAGCCATCGCCTTGATCCGATCGGCGGTGCGGCAGGCGATGGCCTGGATGGTCAAGGACGGGTTGACGCCGCCCACGGTCGGAAAGATCGATCCATCGCAGATCCAGAGATTGGGAATGTCCCAGGACCGGCAGTCGGCGCTGACGACGCTATCGCGCGGACTGTCCCCCATGCGAGCGGTCCCGTTCATGTGACAGGTGTCGTCGGTCTCTTCGAAGATTTCCTTCCCGCCGCCCGCGACCAGGTTCTGCCGCATGAAACCCAGGGCGTGCCGGATCATCCGCTTGTCGTTATCGCAGTAGGCATAGGTGACCCGCGGAATGCGCAGGCCGTATTGGTCGGTCTCCTCGGTCAGCGTGACCTGATTGCGCTCCTGCGGCAGGCATTCGCCGACCATCTTCAAGCCGACCTGATGGTTGTAGCGCGTCATCTCGTCGATCAGCGCCTGACCCCACAGGCCGCGCGCGCCCGCCTGAATGCCGGCCCAGGTCACGGGCAGGACACCCTGGCTCATGTAGCAATAGCCGCCGAAGAAATCCTTGCCCTTGTCCTCATAGTTCCAGTGCTCGGTGATCGAGAGCGAAGGCGGCCCTTTGTAACAACGGATTTCCTCATCCATCACGCCCCACACCGCCTGGTTGGACTGCACCATGAGGTTCTTGCCGACGAGCCCGGACGCGTTGGCGAGTCCATCGGGGAACAGGTTGCTGGCCGAGCTGAGCAGGAGGCGTGGGGTCTCGATGGCATAGCCGGCGACCACGACATTGCGGGCGCGCTGGAAGCGCCAGGCCCCGTCGCGGTGGTAGTGCACGCCCGTCACGCGGCCGGCATCGTCGTGTTCGATTCGCCCGACCATGGCGAGGTCCCGAATCTCGGCGCCGGCGGCCAGCGCGCGGGGCAGCCAGGTGACCAGCACGCTCTGCTTGGCGTTGGTGGCGCAGCCGATCACGCACATGCCGCGATAGACGCATGGGTGAGCCAGGCCGCGCGGCGCGGAGACCGTCGCCAGGGGCGTCGGAATCCATTTGATCCCAAGAGCCTCGGCCCCTCTGGCGAGAACCAGGGCGGCGGCGTTCATTTCATGCGGCCGATAGGGATAGGCGGGCCGCTTCGGCCCCCAGGGATAGGTCACGGGCCCGGAGATCTTCAGCGCCTGCTCGACCTCGCGGTAGTAGCGCCACATCTCGCGCCAATCGATCGGCCAGTCGGCGCCGTAGCCGAGCTGGCTGCGGGCCTTGAACCATTCCGGCCGGAAACGCAGCGAAACCATGGCGAAATGGACGGTCGAGCCGCCGACGGCCTTGCCTGAATTGTTCGCGCCCAGCACGAGCGGATTGTCGCCATCGACGATGCGCTCGTCGGTCCAATCGAGCTTCGCCTGATGGCGCTCGTCGGAAGCGAAGTCTTCCAGCGGCCGCCAATAGGGCCCGGCGTCCAGGGCCGCCACGGAGAATCCATGCTCGGCCAGTTTGCAGGCCAGCGTTCCGCCGCCGGCGCCGGTGCCGACAATCACAAAATCCACCGCCTCGGTGTCGGCGTACTGGCGCATCGGAATCCAGCCGCCGACCCGCATCACATCGGGCGCGCGGCCGTCCGTCGCCTGGGGGACTTCAGCTGCGTCCGACACGGGCGTTCTCGCGCCTGGCCTGATCTGCGCGGCCAGGCCGGGCTTCGGAGGCCTCCCACGGATCGCGGCGGTCGGCCTGCAGGCGCACGTAGCCGCGCGGCGCGGCGGGTCCGCCGAACCCGATCTCATTCCAGGCTTTCGGGTGAGCGTAATAGGCCGCGACAATGTCGTGCACCGCCCGCTTTTCGAAAAACAGCCTTGCCGGCATGTCGCCCCAGGCCGGGTGGTCGGCGAGGCCCTTCTGCACCGCGCCCAGCAGTCCATCCTGCTCCGCGGACGAGAGGTCATGGAAGGGTCGCCCGTGCCTGGTCCGCGCTTCGGCGTCGAGGCCGGCCAGTCCGCGCCGCCAGGCCTCGCCGAGCGGCGGCAGACGGCCGTCGCGATAGCCATCGGTCCTGTCTTCGAAGACCTTTTCGTCGATCATCGCCGCCAGCGGCGCCGGTGCGCGGTCCGCCGGCTGCGGGACGATCCGCTCGCAGAGCGCATTCAGCGTGAGCCACTGGGTGTCGGTAAAGGCGCGATGAGCATCGGCCCGCATCGCCAGCCGCTGGTCAATGACCTCTCGCGTCTTGTCATTCCATGAGGGCGTATGGCGTTTGCCGAGGACGTCGTAGCCAGGAAAACGGTCAGTCATCGGCCGCCTCCGCCATCAGCGCCAGCGCCGCCAGGCCGGCCAGGGCCAAGCCGGTGAAGCTCGGCGGAGCGGGAATCGGCGGCCCGTTCAGGACGTTCTGTCGCCAGTTGCCCCAGCCGCCGTTGCCGCGGTGGACGCCGAACATGTGGAAGCCGACCCCGGCGAAACCGAGCGCCGCCGTCAGCTTCAGCCAGGCGCGAGCCGCCCGGCCGGTCGAGGGCCTGATGGCCTGGGCGCCGACCAGCGCCGCCGCGACCGGCGGCAGGCTCACCGGCAGCGCCATGGCCGGGTTCTGGAAGGCGCCGCGATAGTGGAGCAATCCGGCCTCCCCGACCGTGCCCACAAGGCCCAGCGCGCTGACCGCGGCGAGCAGCCGCCCCGCCGGGACGCCGAGCACCCTCGCCTCGCCGGCGGCGGCGTCGCGGACCTTCTCAGCCGCGCGACCGAGCAGGCCGGACAGCACAAGCGCGAAGGGTGCGCCGGCCGGTGCGCCATAGAAGAGGTTGTGCCAGGACATCCGCCCCGGACGCTTGGCGATGTTGTAGGCATGGAAACCCAGGCCGACCAGGCCGGTCAGGGCGGCCAGGGCATAGACGCCGTCGCGGGCGGGATGACGCATCGGCCGCCGATCGAAGACCCCGAACAGGCTGCCGCCCAGCGCCAGGGCGGCGACGCCTAGCGGCGCGTACATGGTGCGGTTGTGGAACGAGCCGCGATAGTGCTCCTGGGCGCTGTCGGCCAGCACCGAAAGGGCGAGGATCGCGGCGCTGAGATTGAGCTGGCGGCCAGCGGCGCTGGCGATGTCCACGCGGCGATTTCGGCCTGAAAACCTGAGAATACGTGCCTGTGGGGCGGGGGTGAGCGCGCTGGTCTTCGCGAAATCGCGCCCGAACTCACGCAAGACCGCCGCTCTCATCCGAGGTCTCCGGCGATCCTGTAAGGCTCGGCGTCCCGAGCCTTGAAGACGAGGCCATGGCCGGGACGGCCGAGATCGGGGCGAATGACGCCGTCCACGGCTTCAGGCGCGCCGTCGAACAGCCTCTGCTCGATACGCACGTGATCGTGGAACCACTCCAGGTGACGCAGGCGAAGCGCGGCGCAGGCGACGTGGCGATGCAGCGCCGGCGCGCAGTGGCCGGAAAGGTCGGTGTGATAGGCTTCGCAGACCGCGGCGATGCGCAGGAAGCCGGTGATTCCGCCGCAGCGCGTGACATCGGCCTGCAACACGTCGACCGCGCCGGCCTCCAGCAAACGGCGAGCGTCATCGAGGGTGTAGATGTATTCGCCGGCGGCGATATCCATCGTCTCGGGCGCACGCTCGCGCACGAGTCTGAGGCCCGCGAGATCGTCCGAAGTCACCGGCTCCTCGAACCAGCGGATGTCGGCGTCAGCGCACGCTTTCGCCAGACCCAGCGCCTGGCGGGCTGAGAAGGCGCCGTTGGCGTCGACAAAGAGCTGGCGCTCGCCGATGGCCTTCCTGGCCACCGCGATCCGGTGCGGATCGCGGTCCGGCTGGCTGCCGATCTTCATCTTCACGAAACGGCAGCCGTCCCGCTCGACCCAGCCGGAAAGCTGATCGCGCAGTTGCGCGTCGGAATAGGTGGTGAACCCGCCACTGCCATAGACGGGAACCGCCTCGCGCTCGCGTCCGAGCACCAGCGCCAACGGCCGGCCGAAGATTTTCGCCTTCAGGTCCCAGAGCGCGGCGTCGATCGCCGAGATGGCGCAGGCGGCGAGCCCCGAGCGACCGAGGTTGCGCACGGCGCGTTGCATCGCCATCCAGCACCCAGGGATGTCGATTGCATCGTGGCCCTCCAGCGCGTCGGCGAGTGCGCCGGCGATCAGCGCCGTGATGCAGCCGTCGGCGTAGGTGTAGCCGACGCCCAAGCGATCCGCCGCCGACACGGTCGCCAGGACCAGCGTCGTTGAATCCCATGCGAAGGTGGCGTCTGCCTCGGGTGCGTCGGTCGCGATCCGGTAGGCGGCCGCGGCGACCGTCTTGACCGGCGATGCGTCGGCCCGAGGAGGCATCCTAGTCCTTGCCGCCAGGCAGGAGGGCGCCCACCAGCTGGCGGGCCGCGCCGACGATCACGCTCCCCTCCTCCGGATCGCCCTTGCGCAGGGTCTTGGCCAGCTTGACGGCTTCGTCGAAGGTGATGTGCGGCGGCAGCGGCGGCACTTCCGGATCGGTCTTGATGTTGAGCACCACCGGCCGGTCGGCGGCGAGCGCTTCGTCCCAGGCCGGGCCCACGGCCTCCGGGGTGTCGACGTAGATGCCCTTCAGGCCGATGAGTTCGGCGAACTGGTGATAGGGCACGTTCGGGATGTCCTGGGAGGCCTCGAACTTCGGGTCGCCCTCCATGACCCGCTGCTCCCAGGTCACCTGGTTCAGGTCCTCGTTGTTGAAGACGCAGACGATCCAGCGGTGATCCAGCCAGGTGCGCCAGTATTTGGAGACGGTGATCAGCTCGGCCATGTTGTTCATCTGCATGGCGCCGTCGCCCACCAGCGCGATGACCGGCCGGTCGGGATGTGCGTACTTGGCCGCTATGGCGTACGGGACGGCGGCGCCCATCGAGGCGAGTCCGCCGGAGAGCGAGGCTGTCATCCCGCGCCGCATCTTCAGGTCGCGGGCGTACCAGTTGGCGCAGGAGCCGGAGTCGCTGGTCAGGATGACATCGGCCGGAAGACGCGGCGAAAGCTCCCAGGTCACCCGCTGCGGGTTGATGGGATGGGCGGGCTGCATCGCCCGCTTGTCTAGCGTCTCCCACCATTTTGAGAGGCCCTCGGCTATGGTCTTGCGCCAGGCCTTGTCCTGCTTCTGCCGCAGCATCGGCAGGAGCGCGCGAAGCGTCTCGGCGGCGTCGCCGACGAGATTGACCTCCATCGGATAGCGCAGCGACAGCATGTCCGGCGCGATGTCGATCTGCACGCCGCGCGCCTTGCCTTCCTTCGGCAGGAACTCGGCGTAGGGAAAGCCCGAGCCGATCATCAACAGGGTGTCGCACGCGGTCATCAGGTCATAGCTGGGCTTGGTTCCCAGCATGCCGATCGAGCCGGTCACCCAGGGCAGATCGTCGGGCAACGCCGCCTTGCCGAGCAGGGCCTTGGCGGCTCCGGCCTGCAGCTTGTCGGCGACCGCGATCACCTCGTCCGTCGCGCCGAGCGCGCCGGCGCCGACCAGGATGGCGACCTTCTCACCGCTGTTCAGCACTTCGGCGGCGCGGCGAAGATCGGCCTCGTATGGCACGGTCTTCGGCTTCGTATACCCCACGCCGGAGTGCACCGAGCCGTGCTTGCGCGCCGGCGCCTCGTACGGCAGATCCTGAAGATCGTTGGGAAGGATGATCGCGGTGACCCGCCGCTCGCCGAGCGCGATCCGCACCGCCCGGTCCACCAGGTGACGCACCTGGGCCGGCGCCGAGGCCTGTTCGACAAAGGCGCCGGCCACGTCCTTGTACAGGCTCGGCAGATCGATCTCCTGCTGATAGTGGCCGCCGATCGCGGTGCGCGCCTGCTGGCCGGCAATCGCCAGCACCGGCATGTGATCGAGCCGGGCGTCGTAAAGACCGGTGACCAGGTGCGAGGCGCCCGGTCCGGAGGTGGCTATGCAGACGCCCAGTTCGCCGCTGAACTTTGCGTAGGCGGACGCCATGAACGCGGCCATCTCCTCGTGGCGAACCTGGATGAACTCGATCTTGCCCTTGGCGCGGTTCAGCGCCCCGAACACGCCGTTGATGCCGTCGCCGGGATAGCCGAAAATCCTGCGCACGCCCCAGGCGTGCAGCCGTTCGACAAGGAAATCTGCGACCGTCTGGGCCATGCGACATGCTCCCGGGCAAGGCCGCGCGGCGGCAGGGGCGGCCGACTGCGAAACGATCTGGAGTCGGCGGCGTTCCTAGCGTCTGGCTCGTTTGATGCGGTGCGCGGCGCTGGAACCCGAAGCTTTGCCTGAGCACTACACGTAGGCCGCTCCGTTGCGGCGCGGCCGACCGCCTTGCGTGAAAGATCAGATGGCCAACAAGCCGCTCTCCATCGATATACGACATCCGCTGGTGATGAAGGCCAATGAGCTGGCGCTGCTGACGAGGGAAGACGGCGACATCCCCGGCGACGTCATCGGTTTCGGCCTCTTCTATCGAGACACCTGCTATCTGGCCCGGTACCGGCTGCGCCTGGCCGCGGAACCTCCGCTGCTCCTCGGCTCTTCCGACGAAGCCGGCACTGCGGCGCTGATATCGCTCACCAATCCGGAATTGAAGAATCTCAGCGGACGGGACATCCCGGCGCATAAGCTGCAGATCGAACGCAGCCTGACGTTGCCGGGCGACGGCTTGAGCCTCGCCGACCTGATCGAGATCGAGTCCTTCTGCGAGGACAAGGTGCATCTCGAACTGACGCTGGACCTGCAAAGCGCGTTCAGGAACGTGCTCGCGCTGCGGGGCGCCGACCACGAAGTCCGGGGCGAGCTATACGACCCGGCTTGGGACGGCCGGCGGCTCAGACTGAGCTACGCCGGGGCCGACCAGACGCTGCGCAGCCTGGTTGTCGAATTCTCCCCGGCTCCCGCCATGACCATCGAAGACGGTTCGGCGAGGGCGGTTTTTGGGTTGGATCTCGTTTCGCGGAACCCCATCGCCGTCGCCGCGATTTCGCGGATCGATGAACGTCCCGCCAGGTCCGGCCCGTCCGACCCGCTGCCCCGGCGTTCCGTCCCGGCGATGCCGGCGGCGGCAGAGGCCGCTTCAGCCGAGCGCCTGACCGATTTTGCTTCGTTCCACTGCTATGACGGCGACCTCAACAGGGTCATGCGTCGCTCACTGTCCGACCTGCGACTATTGGGCGTCCGCCGAGGCAAGCACGCCTTCACGGGGGCGGGTCTTCCTTGGTACCTTGGGCTCTTCGGCCGCGACAGCCTGCTCCCATCGCTCCAGGCCCTGGCTTTCGACCCAGACCTGAGCGCCGGCAATGTCAGGGCGCTCGCTGAGCTGCAGGGCGCTGTTCACGATGAGCGCACCGGCGAGGAGCCGGGCCGCATCCTCCATGAGTTGCGGGTGGGCGAGCTGGCTAGCCTGCATAGGGTGCCTCAGACGCCCAGCTATTCCAGCGTCGACTCGACGCTGTTGTTCCTGATCGCCCTGGCCCGGCATGTCCGATGGATGGGCGATCCGACGCTGTTTCGCGATCTGCGGCCTCAGGTCGATCGGGCCCTGGCCTGGATCGATCGGCGCGAGCACGCTTCCGCCCTCGGCTTCATAGACTATGACGGCAAGGCCAAGAGCGGCGCCCCACTGAACCAAGCCTGGCGCGACTCCGGTCAGGGTGTTTTGCGCGCTGATGGGGCCTATCCCGATCCGCCGCTGGCTCTGATCGAGGTCCAGGGCTACGCCTTCATGGCTCGTCGCGAAATCGCGGCGGTGCTGCGCCGGCTGAGCGAGGATCGCCGCGCCGACCAGCTCGAGAGCCAGGCCGCCGATCTGGCTGCGCGCTTTGACCGCGCGTTCTGGATGGACGCGGAGGGTTGCTACTGCTTGGCGCTCGAGCACGGCGGCCGACAGGTTCGCTCGATCACGTCCAACGCCGCACAGGTGCTGTGGACCGGCATCGCCCGGCCGGATCGCGCCGAACCGATCGCCCGGCGCATGCTCCGGTCCGACATGTTCTCGGGCTGGGGCGTGCGGACGCTTTCAACCAGCCACCCGCGCTACGATCCCTTCGCCTATCAGCAGGGCAGCGTCTGGCCCTTCGACAACGCGCTCATCGTGTCGGGACTGCGTCGCTATGGGGCGGACGCTGCCGCGGTGTCGGTCTTTCAGGCGGTTTTGGCGGCGGCGATCGCCTTTCGCGACGGTCGCCTGCCGGAATTCCTGGCAGGGGTCGAGCGCCGGGAAGGCGCATCGCCTACGCGCAGTCCCCGCGCCGACCCGCTGCAGGCCTGGTCCGCCTCGGCGATACCATTCATGGTGACCGAACTGCTTGGTCTCGAGGTGGACGGGTTTGAGCGGCGGCTGTCGCTGCGTCGCCCCGTCCTTCCCGAAAGTGTTTCCAGTCTGGAGATCAACGGACTTCGCGCGGGCGGCGGCGTCGGATGTTTGCGATTGCAGAGAAGCTGCTCCGGGTCGATCGAGCCTTCGCTCAAGACGGTCTCGGGGGAACTTCTTCTGACGGTTCTGGAATGAAGAGCAGGAAAGCTTTGATGGGTGGCAAGCGGACGTCGCCACGCCCCCGCGTGACTGGCGAGAGATTGGCGAGGTTCCCATGAGGCCAGGAACCGATCGCATCCGCCATGACACGGCGGTGAAACCGACGCTTGATCAGGTGCATGACGCTCTCTGGGTCGTGGACGGCGAGAACGCCAGCTTCTTCGGTTTTCCCTATCCGACGCGTTCGGTGATCGCGCGGCTGGAGAACGGCGATCTGTGGGTGTGGTCGCCGGTCAAGCTCACTGCCGATCTGCGCGCCGAAGTGGATCGGCTCGGGCCGGTCCGCCATCTCGTGAGCCCCAACAAGCTGCATCACCTCTATCTGAAGGATTGGAATGCGGCGTATCCCGCATCCCAGCTGTGGGGGCCGAAATCGACAATCAGGAAGCGCCCGGACCTGACGTTCCGCGAGGCGCTGAAGGACAGCCCGCCGCCGGAATGGCTTCCCGATATCGACCAGGCATGGTTCAGCGGCTCGTTCGCCATGGATGAGATCGTCTTTCTTCACCGCCCCTCGGCCACGGCGATCGTTGCCGACCTGATTCAGACCTTCAGCGATCGTTTTCTTCGAGAACACTGGGGTTGGTTGCGCTTCGCCGCCCGATTCGACGGCCTTACGCAAGACCAGGCCTGTGCGCCGCTCGAATGGCGATTGTCCTTCATCAATCGCGCGCCGGCGCGCCGGGCGCGCGACAAGGTGCTGAGCTGGAGTTGTCAGCGCGTCATCGTGGCCCACGGGGAATGGCCGCGCTCGGACGGGACCGCCTTCCTCGCCAGATCATTTCGCTGGCTTGGCGGCTGATCGCGTGGACGCCGCCCGCGAGCCCTCAGTGACGCGAGGCGCAACTGGCGCGCCCGACAGGATTCGAACCTGTGACCTCTGCCTTCGGAGGGCAACGCTCTATCCAGCTGAGCTACGGGCGCATGGGCGGGTCGAGCCGCCGAGGGCGCGATACCTAGCCGAAAGGGCTGGGCCACGCAAACGGCGGTGTCAGGCCGGGACGGGGGCCGCGGCCGTCGGCGCGCCGTAGGTCAGGGCCATGAAGACGTCTTCCAGGTCGGGGTTCTCGGTGGCCAGGTCCTTGATGGTCACCCCGGCGCTGCGCACGGCGGTCAGCACCTGTTCGACGCCGGCCTCGCCGCTCTTGAAGGTGATGGCCAGCTCACCGTCGGCGCGGATGCGGCCCTCGAACCGGCCGAGGTCGGGCACGGCGTTCAGCGGCTCCTGCGGGGTGATCACCACGGTGCGGGTGTCGATGCGGCGGAGCAGCTGGCTGGTCGGCTCGCAGGCCACCACCTCGCCGCGGTTGATGATGGCGATCCGGTCGCAGAGCTCCTCGGCCTCCTGCAGATAGTGGGT
>DASYAQ010000036.1:0-1622 GCA_036501225.1 Caulobacteraceae bacterium
GGTGTCGATGTCGAAGGGCCGGCCGATCCGATTGCCGGCGACGTCTTCCAGAATGTCTTCAGCGTTTAGCGTATAGCGGCCCGGCGTCCAGGGCCGTGTCGGATTGAAGGCCAGCCGGGTCTCATCGCATTCCAGTTCGGCGTCGCAGGCCAGGATCGCCCCGTCCCTGCGCACCGTGATCGCTCTCAGCGCCAAGGCGGCGTCGAGCGGGCGGCCGAAATCGACGATCAGCGGATCCGTCGGCCGCGCCGGCGGCGTCAGCCGCCAGGCCGCCGGGTCGATGGGCGCACGCAGCGGCGGCGCGATCGTCACCGCCTTGGTGAAGGGTTCGACCAGCAGCCCGCCGGCGGCGTCGCGCCAGAAGGCGTCGATTTCCAGGCTGTAGCGCTCGCCGACGGTCAGCGGCGGGCCTTCGTTGACGTTGTCGACCAGGCCGCGCTTGATGCGGCCGGGATCGAACAGCACCGTCAGGCGACGGCCTTCGGTGTCCCAGAGTTCCTGGTCGATCTCGACGAACAGGCCGCCCAGGACCGCGCCGTGCGTATCGCGGATGCGGATATTGTCCCAGGCGACCCCGATCCGCATCGGCGCGGAGAAGGTGATGTAGAGCTTGAGAATATTCTCCGGCCAGATCGCGGCGCTGGGGGTCGCCGAAACCACCCGCGTGGTCGGCGCGCGTGGCGGGACCGGCACGCCGCCGAACCGGGCCGTGACGGCGTCGGCGCCCGGCGGGGAAAAGACGGCGCGCAGCCGCAGGCCCGGCGCGGGCGCAAAACGCGGTGTGAACGCGACCGCATCGCCCTCCCGGGCATAGGCGCCCAGCATGGCCGGGGCTGCCGGATCGTCGCCGGCGAAGACCGCGAAGACCTCGCCCCAGCCGGCCGCGGGCTCGCCGCCGCTCCACGGCGCGGCGCGGAAGGCGCCGCCCGCCTGGGTTATGCGCGGCGAACCGGCCGGATGGCTCAAGGCAGGGCGATGGTCGTCAGGTTGAGCACCTCGCCGGTCGCCACCATGGCCAGGGCCGAATGGTCGTCGAACCGATCGAGCCTGCGCACGCCCTGCAGCGCCTCGACGGTCTCGTAGGGCACGCCCTCGGTGGCGGCGATCTTGTCGGTGATCGCCGCGTACTTGCCGAGGTCGCTGGCGTCCAGCTTCATCACCCCGCGGTTGGAGTTGGCCATCAGGATGAAGTCGGCCCCGTCCTTGCTGTAGGCGATCATGTCCAGCGGCCGGTTCATATTGCCCAGTTCGGCGATGGTCGTGCCCATGACCTTGGCGCCGGGGGTCAGCTTGGCGACCGGGATGCGCACCAGCGGCGTGCAGGTATAGGAGGCCAGGATCTCCGGCTTGCCGTCGAACTGGTAGGAGATGAAGGTCCGGATCGGCGCATTGGTCTCGTAGGCGCCGTGGGCGCCGTGCCAGATCTCGATGCTGGCGCCCTTGCTCACATCGCCGAAAGGATAGGGGATGGCGCGCAGCGTCGAGGCGAACTCCTCGTTGGAGAGGCCGGCCACGATCACCTTGCCGTCGACATAGCCGAGGTCGGTGATGGTGTCGGTGCGCAAGGCGTTGCCGCGCCGGTCGAGCTTGTCGGCGTCCGGCTGGTCGACCAGCGCCACGCG
>DASYAQ010000037.1:0-15003 GCA_036501225.1 Caulobacteraceae bacterium
TCCTATGAGGTGAGCGTGCCGGCCTCGCGCACCGAGACCCTGTGGCGCGCCCTGGCCGCCGGCGGCGGTGAGGCGGCGGCGACGCCGGTGGGCGTCGAGGCCTGGCTGCTGCTGCGGCTGGAGAAGGGGTTCCTGCACGTCGGCGCCGACACCGATGGAACCACCACGCCGGACGACGCCGGGTTTGGTCATGTGGCGCGACGCAAGCTGGATTTCGTCGGCAAGCGCTCGTTGTCACGGCCGGACAGTCTGCGGCCCGACCGCCACCAGCTCGTGGGCCTCGAGGCCCCGGATGGACGGGCGATGGCCGTCGGCGCCCACCTGGTCCGGCCGGGCGGGCGCGACAGCGAGGGTTTCGTCACCTCGGCCGGCTGGTCGCCGGCGCTGGGCCGGCCCGTGGCGCTGGCCATGCTGAAGGGCGGGCGCGGCCGCCTCGGCGAGACGCTCAGCCTGGTCGGCGAGGGCGCGCCCGCCACCGTGCGCGTGGCCGAGCGCGCCGCCTACGACCCGCAAGGCGAGCGGCTCGATGACTGAGGCCGCCATCCTACTGGCCCCCGGCCTCGAGGTGCTGGCGGCGCCGCATACCGCCTTCGGGGTGCTGCGGCTTGGACGCGACGCCGACCCGACCGCCATCGCCGCGATCGGGCGGGCGTTGCAGATCGACCTGCCCGAGGCGCCCAACCGCTCGGTGGGCGACCGGCTGCGCGCGCTTTGGACCGGCCCGCTGGAATGGACCCTGATCGACGCATCGCCGGCGGAACTCGCGGCGCTGGAGAGCGCCTGCGTCGGCCGGCTCAGCCACTACGCCGATCTGACCGACGCCCGGGTGGGCTTGCGCATCGTCGGCGCGAACGCCGCGGCCCTGATCGCCAGCGAGTGCCCGCTCGACCTCTCCGAGGCGGCGCTCGCGCCGGGCCGCTGCGCCCAGAGCCTGTTCGCCGACGTGCCGATCCTCATCGACCGGCGCGAGGGCGAGGGCGGTTTTCGCCTCTACGTCGATGTGAGCCTCGCGGCCCACCTCATCGCCTGGCTGCGCGCGGCCGCCGAGGGGTTGGCCTGATGGCGCGGATCGCGGCGCGGCGGATCTTCAACCAGCGGACGGAGGTGTCCCGATGAGCGGCAAGCTGGACGGCGACGCGCGGTATCGGGCGCTGCTGGCTGACCCGAACCTGGTCAAAGGCGGGCGGATCGATCCGGTCTGGGTGGAGAACGGTCTCGCCTTCATCGAGCGGTCCGGCCCCGTCCCGGTGGTGAAGCTCGTCGAGTGCGCGACGGGCGACACCCGCTGGAGCCTGTCGGAGCCGGCGATCTTCGGCGGAGACGCGCCGCAGGCGCTCAGTCTTGGACCGAACGGCGAACTGCTGGCCCAGGCCGGTGCGCGCCGGTTCGCGCTCGCGCCGCTGAGCGGCGAGGCGCGTGAGCTTACGGCGGACGAGGTCGCCGCGCTCGACCTCAACGAACCGCGGGTGACGCGGCCGGGCTACCCCACCGTCTTCCCGCCCGAGCGCGAGGTCCTGAGCCCGGATCGGGCCTGGTTCCTGACCCTGGACGATCACCAGCTTGGCCTGCGCCCCCGCGCGGATGGCGTGGCGCGGCGGCTTACCCGTGACGGCGTTCCGGATCCGCGCTGGAGCACCGGCGGCGCCCACTGGTCGCCGGACGGCCGACACATCGCGGCCATGCGCATCGACGAGCGGGCGGTCTATCGGGTGCCGCTGGTCGACTGGACAGGCGAGACCCGCAAGGTCGAGTGGGCGGTCTATCCGCGCGCCGACGGGCCGATCCAGATCTGGCAGGTATTCCTCATCGACCGCGAGAGCGGCGAGGCGGCGCGCGTCGGCGGCGGCGACGCCGACCACTACGCCTTCATCCTGGGTTTCAGCCGCGACGGGTCGCGGCTGCGCCACGCACGGCTCGAGCGCACCTCAAAGCACGTGGAGATCCTCGAATACGACATCGCCGCCGGCCGCTCGCGGACGTTGCTCGAGGAACGGTCGGACAGCTTCCTTTACTGGACGCCGACCTTCATCCGCGAGGGACCGCCGATCCGGTTCCTTTCCGATGGCCGGTTCATCTGGCAATCGGAGCGCAGCGGCTGGAACCAGCTCTATCTCCACGACGCCGACGGCGGCCTGGTGCGTCCGCTGAGCGAGGGCGACTATCCGGTCACCAATATAATCGGCGTCGACGAACTGGCGGGCTCGGTGTTCTACCGGGCCCAGCCCAGCGCGACGCGGCCTTACGACGCCCAGATCTTCAAGTCGGAACTCGATACCGGCGCCCGGGCGCAGCTGAGCGCCGAGCCCGGCGTGCACGAGGCGGTCCTGTCGCCGGATGGGGCCTTTTATGTGGAGACCCACTCCGCGCCGGATCGCGCCCCGCGGGCGGCGCTGAACACCGCCGACGGCTGTCTGATCGCGACCTTGTCGGAAGCCGACGCGACGGGACTGGCGGCGATCGGCTGGACCCCGCCCGAGCCGTTCACGGCCAAGGCGGCGGACGGCGTCACCGATCTGCACGGCCTGATCTACAAGCCCGCGGACTTCGACCCGACCGCGAAATATGCGGTGATCGAATACATCTATGCCGGGGCCCAGACGATCTCGACGCCGCACGCCTTCGGTCCCGGCGCCAGTTCCGCCATCGCCCAGCTGGGCTTCATCGTGGTCATGCTGGACGGTCGCGGCACCCCCGGGCGCGGCAAGGCGTTCCAGGACGTGGTGGTGGATCGGCTCGGCGACTACGAGATCGCCGACCACGCCGGCGCCATCCGCCAGGTCGCCGCCGGCCGGGCGTGGATGGATCTGACCCGGGCCGGCATCTTCGGCGGCTCGTACGGCGGCTATTTCACCATCCGCGCCCTGATCCAGGCGCCGGACCTGTACCGATCCGGCGTCGCGCTCGCTCCGGCGGAGCTTGGCCCCGGCATCATGAGCCCGCCGGTCGAGTCCTATATCGGTCTGCCGGCCGACAATCCCGAGCGCTATGGGCTGGTCCGCAACGCCGACAAGGTCGGCTGCATAACCGGCGACCTGCTGATCATCACCGGAACCGACGACGTCAACACGCCGCTGGAGATGACCATGGCGCTCGCCCAGGCGCTGATCGCCGCCGGCAAACCCTTCGACCAGGTCGTGATCCCGGGCGTGAACCACGTGCTCAACGACGCCGCCGGCGGCTCGAACAACCCGTTCATGTTCGCCGCCATGACCCGGCACTTCCAACGCACCCTGCAGCCGTAATCTCTTGAGGAGCAGCGCCATGAGCCACACCGTCAATATCGATCCGAAGGCCCTCGCCGAGCTTTTCGCGCCCTGGAACCGCACCGACCAGCCGGGCGTGGTGGTCGGCGTCGCCCACCCGACCGCGGGCGCCTGGCGCGCCGGCTACGGCCTGACCAGCGTCGAGATCCCGCTCGCCAACACTCCCCGCACCCGCATGCGCATCGGCTCGACATCGAAGATGTTCACCTGCCTGGCGGTGCTGCTGCTGCAGGAGGAGGGCAAGCTCTCTATCGACGATCCCGTCCGCCGCCACGTACCGGAACTGCCGGACTGGGCCGAGGGCATGACGCTGCGCCATTTCATGACCCACACCAGCGGCATGCGCTGCCACATCGACCTGATGTTCCAGACCGGCAATTTCTCGCGCCCGGCGCCGGCCGACAGCGCGCTGACCTACCTGACCCGGCAAAACGGCGTCAACTTCCCGATCGGCGAGCGCTACAGCTACAATAACGGCGGCTACAACATGCTGTCGCTGATCGTCGAGCGCATCTCCGGCCAGGATTTCGTCGCCTTCCAGGAGGAGCGCATCTTCGCACCGCTGGGCATGATCGACACCCGCGTCAAGCGCACCGACGACGAGATGCTGCCCAATTCGGCGTCCCTGCATGTGACCTATCCCGACGGCCGTTTCGAGCGCGGCTATTTCGGCGTCTCGATCAGCGGCGAGGGGGCCATGGTCTCGACCGTCGAAGACATGCTGATCTGGCTCAAGCACATGCACCGGCCGGTGGTGGGCAGCGCCGCGAGTTGGCGCGAGATCAAGACGCCGATGCGGCTCAACAATGGCCGCACCGCCGACTACGGGCTCGGCCTGATGGCGAGCGACCATCGCGGCGTGACGGTGCTGCACCACGCCGGCGGCGTCATGGGCGGCGTCTGCATGTGCCTGACGCTGGAGGCGCTGGAGCTGGACGTGATCATCATCGCCAACCGCAGCGACGCGCCGGTGCAGCCCCTGGGGTTCAAGGTGCTCGACACCTGCATCGAGGGCCTCGCCGAACTCGCGGCCGGCGGCGGGGGCAACGCGCCCGTCGGCGCCTACTACTGCCGCGAGACGGCCTCGCCGCTGACCGTGGCCGAGGACGGCGAGGCGGTGACGCTGAGCCTGCACGACGCCCAGGTGCCCATGCGCGCCGATGCCGACGGCCGCCTCACCAGCACCATTCCGGTGATCGACCTGACGGTCACGCCGATCGACGGCGATCCGGACACCCTGCGGGTGGAGGTGCGCGGCTCCACGGACCTGTTCCGGCGCCTTCCGGTCACGGATGACGAGCCGCTGGACGAGGCCGCGCGGCTTGTCGGGGACTATCGCTGCGACGAGGTCGAGGCCCGGGCGACGATCAAGCTCGCGGATGGCCAGGTCAGCATCGTCATGGACGGGCCCTACGGTCGCGACCGGTTCGTCATGCAGCGGCTGACCCCGATGATCTGGACCTCCAAGCTCGGCGAGACCGGCTTCGGCGGCGTGCTGGAGTTCGCGGCCGACGGCGAGACCGTCACCGGTTTCAACCTGAGCACCGCGCGCACCACGCGCCTGCCGTTCGAGCGGGTGGGCTAACCCGTCACGAGGGTGGGGCCGGCCACGGCTAGCCGCAGACCTGGCCGAACACGCGCAGGAAGTTCTCGCCGAGGATGGCCTGGATCTGCTCGTCGTCGTAGCCGCGCTTGACCAGCCCGCGGGTGATGTTGGGGAAGTCCCGGTAGTCGGAAAAGCCGATCAGGGTCTGGGTGACGTCGATATTGTCCTCCGGCCGGAAGCCGATCTCCGGCAGCAGGCCGCCGACGGTCTCCGCGAGCAGGTCGAGCGGCGATTGCAGCGGCCAGTCGGTGCCGATGCCGACGTGCCGCCAGCCGACCCGGTTGGCGATGTAGTCGATATGGTCGAGCATCGCCTCGATCGTCGGGCGGCCAGTGGCCAGGAAGAAGGGCACGGCGACCACGCCGATCAGGCCGCCGGTGGCGGCGATGGCGTCAAGCTCCTCGTTGCTCTTGCCGCGGGCGTGGGCCAGGACCCCGTGCGCGCAGGCGTGGTTGGCCGTCACCGGCGCGGTGGAAAACCGGCAGGCGTCGAGCGTGGTCAGGCGTCCGCAATGCGAGGTGTCGACGATGACGCCCAGCTGGTTGCACCGCTCCACCACCTCGAGCCCGAAGCGGCTGAGGCCGGCGTCCATCCGCTCGGTGCAGCCGACGCCGACATGGTCCATGCGGTTATAGGTGAGCATCAGGCTGCACAGGCCGTCGGCGTGGGCGCGGTCGATGGCCTCCAGCTCCAGCGGCAGGCCGTAGGTCGGCTGGCAGTTGCCGTAAGCCGCGAGGCGGCCCTCGGCCTTGGCCTTGCGAAAATCGGCGGCGCGCCTGACGCGGACCACCCAGGGCAGGGCGTCGACCCACGGCGCGCCATCCTCGTCCTTGGCCTTCAGCGCCTGGGCGGAGACCGGCACGCCGACCGCGACGGCGGACAGGCCCGATTGGCGCCACCACTCGCGCACCAGGTCGGACTCGCCGGAGATGGCCAGATCGAAAGGCAGGTTGGTGGCGGTCTGGAAGCGCTCCCAGAGCGTCGTCTTGCCGTCCAGCGCCCGCTCCAGGGCTTCGCGCGGCAGTTCGTCGAAAATCGCCGCCCCGCCCGGATATTGGAACAGCATATCGACCACGATGCTCTCGGCGTGCAGCCGCAGCGCACGGCTCTCCTGCGCCGGGGTCAGGCCGAAGTCGAAGGCGCCCGGAAGGCTCGTCACGCCGGTCTGGGCCATGGTCGCATCCTTTCGGGGAGTCCGTAGACGGCTCTATTGCCCCGAACCATAGACTACTCTACGGTCGCGTCAACGCGGTCGCGGCGCAGCGCCGGACCCCTTTCACGAGGTCGCGATGGCTCGCAATCAGGTCCGCGCCGGGCCCCTGGTGGCCTACACCCTGCCGGGCATGATTTCGGCCTTCGTGCACGGGCCGGCCTCCAGCATCGTGCCGACGATCTACGCCACGGACTTCGGCCTCAGCCTGACCCTGATCGGCCTGGCGCTTTTCCTCTCGCGCAGCTGCGACGTCGTCATCGACCCGCTGATCGGCTATCTGTCGGACCACACCGGCGGGCGGCTGGGGCGGCGAAAGCCGTGGATCGTCGCCGGCGGGGTCCTGACGGTGATCTCAGCCTGGTTTTTGTTCTCGCCGCCGGCCCATCCCAGCTTCGCCTATTTCCTGATCTGGTACACGGCGATCTATCTGGCCTGGTCGCTGATCGAGATCCCGCACGCCGCCTGGGCCTTCGAGATAACCCGCGACTATAACGAGCGGTCGAAGGTGTTGAGCTTGCGCACGTTCACCCAGGGGCTCGGCGGTCTCGCCTTCGTGCTGTTGCCGCTGCTGCCGATCTTCACGACCACGGCGGTGACGCCGCAGGTGATCCATTTCACCGCCTGGCTGGTGGTGATCGCCGCGCCGCCGATGATCATCGCCGCGGTGCTCTGGGGCCCGGCGGGCGTCGCCCCGGATCCCAATGCCGTCTACAGGCTGAAGGACCTGATCTCCATCGTCCGCGGCAACCGGCCGTTCTGGATCTTCCTGGCCGGCCTGATCCTCAACGGCTTCTCGGGCGGGATGTTCGGCACCCTGACCTTCCTCTATTTCGCCAACTATCTCGGCCTGGCCAAGCAGTTCGTGTTCCTGACCCTGATCCTCGGCGTGGCGTCGCTCAGCTTCCTGCCGGTGGTGCCGCTGATCGTGAACCGGGTCGGCAAGCGCCTGGCCTGGGCCGGCAGCATGGCCATCGGCGTGATGCTGCTGCCACTCATCCTGTTTGTTCCGCAGTCCTCGGCCGCCTTCGTGCCCTTGCTGCTGATCATCATCCCGATCGGCTTCACCAACGCCATCGCCGCCGTGGCCGCGCTCTCGGTGCTCGGCGACGTGATCGACTACGACGCCTGGCGGACCGGAACCCGCCGCGCGGCGGTCTATGCGGGACTGCTGTCCTTCGTCGTGAAGCTCAACGCCATCCCCGGCGGGGCCGTAGCGCTGATCATCGTCGGCCTGATGGGCTATCAGCCCAAGCTCGGCATCCACAATTCGGCCCACGCCATCCTCGGCCTGAAGATCGCCTATGTCATCGCGCCGTCGATCCTCTATGCGCTGTCGATCGTGTTCGCCTTGCTCTTTCCGATCGATCGGCGGCGCCAGCAGATCGTCAGCCGCCGGCTGGAGTCGCGCGAGGTGCGCGCCGCGGCGCTGGAGACGGCCCTCAGCGGAAGCGGGCTGGGCTGAGCGCCTCGGCCGTGACGCCAGGTCCGGAGACCGTCTCGGAGAAACTGCCTTCCAGGATCAGCTGCGCCGCCACCGCGCCCAGCGCCGGCGAGGTCATGATGCCATAGCCGCCCTGGCCGGCGAGCCAGAAGAAGCCGGGCGCGCCCGGGTCCATGCCCACCACCGGGACCTTGTCGCTGGCGAAGGTGCGAAGGCCCGCCCAGCGCGCCACGATCCGGCGGACGGAAAGCGTGGTGGCGGCCTCGACGCGGTCGACGGTGATGGCGATGTCGAGTTCTTCCGGCTGGGCGTCGCACGGGCTGGTCGGGGTTTCGTCGGCGGGTGAGGCCAGGATGCGGCCGGCGTCGGGCTTGAAGTAGAAGGTCTCGTCGACGTCGAGCACGCAGGGCCAGTCGGCGATCGCCGGGCCGCCGGGCGGGTCGAAGGTGACGGCGGTGCGGCGCTTTGGCGTCAGCCCGACCGGCGCGAGGCCAGCCAGGGCGGCCACCTCGTCGGCCCAGGCGCCGGCGGCGTTGACCACCACCGCGCAGGCGTAGATTTCGGTCGCTGTCGAGACTTCCCAGCCGCCGCCCCGCGCGCGGATGGACTGCACGCGCGCGCCGGTCGCGACGCCGCCGCCGGCGCGCCTGAAGGCGGCCAGATAGCCCTGGTGCAGGGCGTGGACGTCGATGTCGTAGCCCTGCGGCTCCAGGATGGCGCCGGCGACATAGGCCGGGTCGAGCACGGGACAGAGCGCCAGCGCTTCGGCGATGGTGCAGACGTCGGCCTTGGGGTCGGCGACCTTGGCCTCGCGCAAAGCGCGGTCGAGACTTGCGGACTGGTCGGCGCGGCCGATCCAGAGCACGCGTCTCGGGTGCATGAGCGGCGTGTCGCAGAAGCCGGCGGGGGGCGACAGGAAGAAGTCGCGTCCGGCTACTGTCAGCATGCGGATGACCGCATGGCCGTAGGTGGCGGTGTAGAGCGCGGCCGAGCGCCCGGTGGCGTGGTAGCCGGGCTGCTCCTCGGCCTCCAGCATAACCACCTTGCGATGCTCGGCCAGGCGGTAGCCGAGCGACGCGCCGGCGATGCCGCCGCCTATGATAACCACGTCCGTGACGACCATCGGGGTCCTTGGCGGCGCTGAAACTGCGTGGGCTTGACTGTACGAGGGCGTCGCCGTGCACCACTAGGCGAAATTAGACATACACTCGGCCGAAATCGACGCAAAGCCGCCTTGTCTTATGCGGCCGCCGCGGCGGCGGCCAGAGCGGAGGCGGCATGGCGGCGGCGGAATTCACGCGGACTCAGGCCGAAGGACGCCTTGAACGCGCGCCCGAAATAGGACAGGTCGCCGAAGCCGCAATCGAGCGCGATGTTCATGATCGGCCCGGCCGATTCCTTCAGCATCCGCTCGGCGATCTGGATGCGCAGCCGTTTGTAGAAGGCCCCCGGCGACAGGTCGAACTCGGCCTGGAAGAGGCGCTCGAGGGTTTTCAGGCTGACCCCGAGCTGGTCGGCGAGGCTACTGACGGGCACCGGGTCGCCGACGTGCAGCTCCATCAACAGCACGGCGCGCCGGGTGACGGGATGGCGCGCGTGCGCGTGCCAGGAGGCGTCGAAGCGCGGCTGCGGCGCGCTCGGCGGGCGCACCCGGTCGAAAATCATCTGCGACATGCTCTTCTGCGCCCGCTGGGAGCCCAGGTGCCGTTCCAGCAGGTAGACGGCCAGGTCGACCGCGCCCAGGCCGCCGGCGCAGGTGATGCGCGCCCGGTCGACGACGAACAGCGTGTCGGCGACCACGTCGATGTCGCGCTCGGCGAACTCCGCCTCGAACTCCTCGGCATGATAGTAGCTGACGCAGCAGCGCCGTCCGTCCATCAGCCCGGCGCGGGCGAGCAGAAAGCTGCCGGTGCACAGGCCGATCAGCGGCACGCCCCTGGACGCCGCGGCCTTGACGTAGCGGAGGAGCTTCGGATCGACGCTGTCGTGGCCCGACAACAGGCCGCCAACCACGGCGATGTAGTCGAACCGGACATCGTCGCCAAAGGTCTCCCAGGGCGCCACCGCGACGCCGCAGCTGGACCGGACCGGACGTACGTCGGGACCCAGGATCGACCACTGGCACTGGATCTGGCGGCTGCGGTCCTTGACGTCGGCGGCGTGGCGAAGGGCTTCCACGAAGCCGGCCAGCGCCATCAGCGTGAACCGGGGCAGCAGGATGAATCCCACCGACAGCATCGGGGCGCCCGGCTCTTGATCCTCGGCGCTCGCTTCGGCCGCCCGCGGCGGCCTGAGGCCGCTCATCTCGCGGCGTAGGGGTCGTTCGCGCATCTGCGTCGATCTCACCTCGGCGTCGATTGTGACATGTCTGTCGGGCTGTCGCTGAATTCGTCCAATTTGTACCACTCTATGTCCATATGGTCCGAGTCCCTAGGGCCGACCCTCAATACCCTCCGCGTTATCGGCCTCTCTCATGCCCCCCTTTTCAGGCGGCGAGCCAGGAGAGGTCCGCCAGCGGGGGCTCAAGATGCGCATAGACCACACCCATTGTCCGAAGCCGTGGCGAGGCGGCGGTCTTGCCCTGACCCTGGCCGGCGCCTTGCTCGGCTCGGTCGCCCTGGCGCCGTCCCAGGCGGCCGCGGCCGACCCGGCCGCCGGCGCCGCCGCCGGGCCCGACTCGGCCGCGACAGCCGGGGAGGTGGTCGTCACCGCCCGCAAACGGGCCGAGCGGCTGATCGATGTCCCCGCGCCGGTGACGGCGATCAGCGGGCAGACCCTAAAACAACAATCGGCCGTCAAGTTCACCGACTATTTGAGCACCGTGCCGGGTGTAAACTTCGACAGCAGCCGCGAAGGCTCGACCCTGTTGATCCTGCGCGGGATCGCCACCGGCGCCGCCAACCCGACCGTGGCGACCTATATCGACGAGGCGCCCTTCGGCTCGAGCACCATTTTCGCGCTCGGCTCGGCCCTGACCCCGGATATCGACCCGGGCGACATCGAACAGATCGAGCTTCTGCGTGGTCCCCAGGGCACGCTCTACGGCGCCAACGCGATCGGCGGCATTCTGAAGTTCGTGACCACGCCGCCCGACACCACCCGGTTCGGCGGCCGGCTGGAGGCCAGCGCCGAGTCCATCTCCGGCGGCGGCGCCGGCGGCGGCTTGCGCGGATCGCTCAACATCCCGGTTATCAGCGACACGCTGGCGATCCGGGTCAGCGGCTACGGCCGCGACGATCCGGGCTTCATCGACGACGTCCTGCACAATCAACAGAACATCAACAGCGCCACGGTTTACGGCGGGCGCATCGACCTGTTGTGGAAGCCGACCCCCGACCTCAAGGTTCGCCTCTCGGCGATGACGCACAATCTCACCAGCGCCGACAACAACGCCATGGACGTCCGCCAGATCAGGGCCTGCCCCACCTGCGACCACGGCGTCATCGACGGCCCGACCTATGGCGACCTGGAGGTCAAGCGCTACCTGCCGCAGCCGCTCGACATCCATTATGGGCTCTATAACGGCACGGTGACCTGGACTCCCGGACCCGTCAGCCTGGTGTCCTCGACCAGCTACAGCACCGAGCGCGTCGACTCGGTCAGCGACCTGACCGCCCAATACGGCCCCCTGCTTCACGGCGCCATTCCGTCGCTGTTTCCAGCCAATCTGGGGGTGGCGCTGCTGCGCGCCATCTCGCAGACCAAGGTCACCCAGGAGGTGCGGCTCGCATCCGCCGGCGAGCCGAAGCTGGAGTGGCAGGTCGGGGTCTTCGCCACCCAGGAACGCAGCAGCGCGGACGATCCGATTTCCCTCTACACCTATCCGAGCGGCGCGCCCTATGTCGTCCCGCTCGCCGCCTACCAGAACGTCTTCCACGCGACGCTTTATTCGCAGTACACGGAAGCCTCGGTGTTCGGCGACGTCGACTACCATTTTACGCCGAAACTCGACCTGACCCTCGGCGGCCGCTACAGCTACGACGCCCAGACCTACAGCCAGCCCTCCAGCGGCGTCCTCTATGGTCCGCCCTCGACGCCGCACGCTTCCGGCACGGAATCGGCGTTCACCTACCTAGTCAATCCGCGCTACAAGCTGAGCGACGACAGCGTGCTCTATGTGCGGATCGCTTCGGGGTACAGGCCCGGCGGCCCCAACACCGTGCCGCCGGCGGTGCTCAACTTCCCGATGACGTTCGGACCCGACTACCTGACCAGCTACGAGGGCGGCTGGAAGGCGGAGCTGTTCGAACACCGGGTGAGCGTCGACGCTTCGGCCTTCTACCTGCAATGGTCGAAAATGCAGCTGCCGACGGTCATCGGCGGATATTCCGCCGAGGCGAACGGCGGCGCGGCGCACAGCACCGGGTTCGAAGGCCAGGCGACCTGGACGCCGATCCACGGCCTGACCCTGGAAGGCGATGCGACCTACACCGACGCGGTGATGGACAGCAACAACCCGACCGCGGGCGCCTTCAAGGGCAATCACCTGCCGCTGGTGCCGGCCTGGAACTGGGGCGCCTCGGCCGACTACGGCTGGAGCATGGCCAACAACTGGGACGGCTTCGTCGGGGCCACCTATCGCAACATCGGCGAGCGGCCGAACGTCTTCATCTTCAACACCGCGACGACCGGCTACTACGTGCCCCTGCCTGGCTACTACACGCTCGATCTCCGGGCGGGGGTGACCCGCGATCGCTGGACGCTGCAGGTCTTCATCAGGAACGTCACCGACCAGCGCGGCGTCACCGCCACCGGCGCCAACGACGGCGTCGCCCAGGACCCCGACGCCTCCGTCGCGATCATCCAGCCGCGTACGGTCGGCATGTCGCTGGCCGCCAGGTTCTAGGTGCACGGGGCCGGCCGGTCGGCTATTCGCTGACAGCATGCAGACCGCCGACCCGATCCTCGATCCGGAGACCAAGGGCCTGCCGGCCGCCGCCGGCGCCCTGCGCTTGTCGGAGGTCGGGCGGCGCGGCTGGAACCTGCTCGGCGAAGACCTGCCGCTGCCGATCGCCGTGCTGCGCGCCTCGGCGCTGGACGCCAACAGCGACTGGATGCGCCGGTTCGTCGCGCTGACGGGCGCCAGGCTCGCCCCGCACGGCAAGACCTCGATGAGCCCGCAGCTGTTCGCCCGGCAGCTGGCCGACGGCGCCTGGGGACTGACGGTCGCCACGGCGCAACAGCTGCGTGTCGCCAGGCGGGCCGGGGCGGAGCGGATCCTCGTCGCCAACGAGCTGGTCGGCCCGCGGGAAATCGAGGAGATCCTGGAGGAACTGGCCGCGCACGAGCGGCTGGAGCTGTTCTGCCTGGTCGATTCCGTCGAGGGCGTCCGGCGCCTGGCGCGGGCCGCGACGGCGCGCGCCATCGGCCGGCCGCTGCGGGTGCTGGTGGAGATCGGCTATCCCGGCGGACGCGGCGGCTGCCGCGACGCGGGCGCGGCGCTGGCGGTGGCGCGGGTGGTAAAGGCCGCCGCACCGCATCTGGCCCTGAGCGGCGTCGAAGGGTTCGAGGGCCTGCGCCAGTCTCTTCCCGGCGCCGCGAGCGCGCCGGAGGTGGTCCGGTTCCTGGAGGCCATCGCGGATGCGGCCGGGCGGATCGACGCCGAGGGCCTGTTCACGGCCGAGGAGGTGATCCTCAGCGCCGGCGGCTCGGCCTATTATGACCTGGTGACGGCGGCGTTCGGCGGCGTGCGCCTCAGCCGCCCGACGGCAATCGTGCTTCGCAGCGGCTGTTATCTGACCCATGACGCCGGCCTCTATCAGCGCCTGTTCGGCGAGCTGCGCGAGCGCTCGGCGCAAGCGCGAGCGGTGACCGGCGGTTTCGAGAACGCGCTGGAGGTCTGGGCCTACGTGCTGTCGGTCCCGGAAGCCGGCCGCGCCATCCTGGGCGCCGGCCGCCGCGACTTCGGCCATGACGCCGGCATGCCCGTCCCGCTGAAGCGCTTCCGCCCCGGTCGCGACGCCCAGCCCCAGGCGGCGACGGACGGCTGGGAGATCGCCGCCGTCAACGATCAGCACGCCCACATGACCTTTGCCCCCGGCGCCGATATCGCCGTCGGCGACATGATCGCGCTCGGCGTCTCGCACCCGTGCACGACATTCGACAAATGGCGGTTGATGTTTGTCGTCGATGACGCCTACACCGTCGCTTCCGCTATCCAGACCTGCTTCTGAAGACCCATCGATGCTCGCCCTCGCCGCGCCCATGCCCATGATTATCACCGGCCATCCACCAGGCCCGGGGCCTTGGCGCGCGTCCTAGAAGACCCGCCGGCAGATCGTCAGATCAATCACCCCGCGCCCGACCAGGACGCGGGGTTTTTCTTTTTCCGCCTCACCTCAAGAGACTTAGCGATGCCGCCAGATCCCGATTGCACAAGCCGCCGCCGCCGGCTCTTCCTCGTCGAGGCCGCCGACGAGATCGACGTCCTGCTGCGCCTGCTCGGGCCGTTCGCCGTCCAGCACATCCGGGTGCTCGGGGTCGCGCTGAGTTCGAGTCCGGACGGCCTGACGGTGCGTCTCGAGACCGGCCCCATGCCCGACGGACAGGCGCGCGGCCTGGCCGAAAAGCTGGCGACGCTGCCGGTGGTCAGACGGGTGGGGTCGGGTTGGTTGAGCGCCGTCCCCGCGGACCCGCGACGAGGCGAGTGGCCCTATTAGGGATCACTGTCCGATCGCGCGAACGAGCAGCCGCGCCCTACGCGAGACGGCGCCTCGTTTCCCAAACAAAGCAGGGGAAAATCGACGGGAGAATGGCTCGGTGAGCCCGCTGCGAAGCCCGGCCGAGCTATGGTGTCGAACCGCGAAATCGGGCAATAGTTTCCCAAGTAGAAAACGCGAGACGGAGCGCCTCTGTGAGACTGTTCGCCGCCGGCCTCGGAACCGAAACCAACACCTTCAGCGCCTGGCCGACCGGACGGCGCGGCTTCGAGGAGAGTGGGGTTTTCCGGGGCGACACCGCCGATGGACGCGGCAAGGTCGAGTGCCTGGTGATCGGCGAATGGCGGGTCCACGCCGAGTCAGACGGCCATGAGTTCGTCGAGGGGCTGGTGACCTTCGCCCAGCCTTCGGGCCCGACCGTACACGCCGTCTACGAGGCCTATCGCGACGAGATCCTGGCCGAATTGACCGCCAGGGGGCCGTTCGAGGTGGTGCTGCTGTTCATGCACGGGGCGATGGTCTCCACCGAGTGCGACGACTGCGAGGGCGACCTGATCGGTCGCGTCCGCGCCATTGTCGGCGACAGGACGATCATCGGCGTCGAGCTCGACCCGCATTGCCACCTGACGCCGGCCATGACCGCCGGGGCCGACGCCATCATCCTGATGAAGGAATATCCGCACGACGACTACGTGCCGCGGGCGGCGGAGCTCTATGACATCTGCGTGCGGGCCGCGGCGGGCGTCGCCCGCCCGGTCATGGCGGTGTTCGACTGCCGCATGGTCGGCTTCTATCCGACCACCCACGGGCCGATGGCCGAA
>DASYAQ010000038.1:0-3526 GCA_036501225.1 Caulobacteraceae bacterium
TCGGCGCCGTCCAGGGCCGCCAGCCGCTTTTCGACCATGTCCAGGTTGGGATGGCCGAGGCGCATATAGATGTGGGCGGGCTCGGCCGCCTCGCCCTCGGTCGCGCCGCCGAAGAAGATCCGGTGCGTCTCCTTGGCGTGCGCGGCCGAGCGATAGACGAAGGTCGAGGTCAGGTAGAGCGGCGGCTTGGCCGCGCCATGGCCGTCGGCCGGATCGTAGCCATAGCCGACGGCTATGGTGTCCGGGTGCAGCCTGGGCGCCTTATCCTCGCCCATGACAGCCCTCCAGATAGGCTCGCGCCGTGGCGCAGTACCAGTCGGTGAAGCGCATGGTCAGGGCCTCGGCGTCGGCGCAGTAGGGACCCGGCGTGAAGGCCGGCGAATCGACGCCCTGCTGATTGTTCTCCACGAGGGCCAGGTCCTGCTGGTTGGTGCGGTTCCACAGTTCGGTCAGGTGGTCGAGCTCGTAGTCGACCCCTTCGACCGCTTCCTTGTGCACCAGCCACTTGGAGGTGATCAGGGTCTCCTTGGGCGTCAGCGGCATGGCGCTGAACATGAACAGGAAGTCGGCGGTGGCGTGGACGAAGGCATGCGGCTCGGTCGACCAGCGCAGCGAGCCGACGTCGCCATCGCCCGCCTCGACCATCAGCTTTCTGACCGCGGTCTGGCCGTCCATGGTCATCGAGCGGCAGCCCTCGTTCAGTGGAAAGCGGATGGCCTGCCACCAGTCACCCTCGTGCGGCCCGACTTCGAGCCCGACAGCGGCCATGCGCTCGTTATATGCGGCGTGGCGGCGGGCCTCGTCACCATAGTCGAAATTGCCCGAGACCCCGGTCGGGAAGGTCAGGGAAAGCTCCGGATGGCTGGTGGCACAGTGATAGCACTCGCGGGCATTCTCCATGGCCAGCTTCCAGTTGCCGCGCTCGACCAGGGTGTTCTCGTGGGCCAGCCTGGCGTCCTGCAGCCGATGCGGAGCTAGGAGCGGCTCCAGCTTGTCGCGGAAGGGCGCGAAGGGCGGCGGCGTCTCGGCGACGCAGACATAGATGGCGCCGGCGCAGGTCTCGACCGCGATGGGATGCAGGCCGTGCTCGCAAGCCTCGAACTCGTCGCCCATGCGCGCGGCATGCACCAGCGCGCCGTTCAGGTCGTAGGTCCAGCGATGATAGGGGCACACCAGCCGGGCCGTCGCCCCCTTGCCCTCGGCCACGATGCGCGAGCCACGGTGGCGGCAGGTGTTGTGGAAGCCGCGCAAGGCCCCGTCCTGGCCGCGCACCACGAAGACCGGCGCGCCGGCTATGCTCAGCGCCATGTGGCTGCCGGTCCTGGGCAACTCCACCTCGAAGCCCGCCAGGATCCAGGACCTCTGGTGGATGGCGACCTGGTCGAATTCGAACACGTCCGGATCGACATAGAAGGCGCGCGGCAGGGCATGGCCGGGCCGTCTCTGGTCCAGCAGCGCCGCGATCCGTTGCAGGTCGACCATGGGTCCTCCCTATCGCCGCCTATGATGACACGGCCAGGGCTCAGCGATAGGCCGAGTTGCGGACCTCCAGCTCGGATCAGAGCCGGCGACTGTTGCAGGCCCGTGAACGGCGCTTAAATGAGCCGCAAACTTCAGTCGCCGCGGAGGACGCCTTGACCGACAAGCCCGCAAGGACGCCGCTCGACGACTATGTGGCCCGGCCCGACCCCAGCTTCGCCTGGCGGGTGGCAGGCCCGGTCGCCGGCATGGGCAAGCGCAGCGCGGTGCTCGAACTGACCTCGCAGACATGGCTGACGCCGGACCAGGTCGATCGGCCGGTGTGGAAGCACTGGCTGACCGTGATCGTGCCGGACGAGGTGATCCACGAGACCGCCTTCCTCTACATCACCGGCGGGGCCAATACCGATCCGGCGCCGACCGAGGCCGACAAGGGGTTTGCGCGGCTGGCCGTCGAGAGTCGCTCGGTGGTGGCGGTGCTGAACGACGTGCCCAACCAGCCGCTGCGCTTCGCCGATTGGCCGGACCAGCCGCTGAGCGAGGACGCGCTGATCGCGCACCAGCAGGTGAAGTTCACCAAGAGCCGCGATCCCGAGCAGCTGGTGCGCCTGCCGATGGTCAAGAGCGGCGTGGCGGCCATGACCGCGATCCAGCAATATCTCGCCGGCGAGGCCGGCGGGGGGCTGGCGGTGAAGGGCTTCGTCGTCGCCGGCGGCTCCAAGCGCGGCTGGACGACCTGGCTGGTGGGCGCGCTCGACCCCCGCGTCCGAGCCATCATCCCGATCGTCATCAACGTGCTGGGCGGCGATGCGACCACGCGCCACCACTGGGGGGCGATGGGCTATTTCTCGCCGGCGATCCGCGACTATGTCGACCATGGCCTGATCCCCGACATGATCGGCCATCCCGGCCTCGACGCGATCAGGCGGATCGAGGATCCGCTCGCCTATTGCGACCGGCCGTCGCTGACCATGCCGAAGTACATCATCAACGCCGTCGGCGACGAGTTCTTCCCGCCCGACAACACGCGCTATTCCTATCATCGGCTGCCGGCGATCAAGCGGCTCAGGATGCTGCCGAACAGCCGCCACTCGACCGCCGGGACCGACATCATCAAGAGCCTGGCGGCCTTCTACGACGCGATCCTGAACCACCGGAGACTGCCCGACTATGCCTGGAGCGTGCGCGAGGACGGCGCGATCGTCGTCCGCTCCGACGATGCGCCGGCCGAGGTCAATCTCTGGCAGGGAACCAATCCGAGCGCGCGCGATTTCCGGGTCGAGACCATCGGCGAGGCAGCCTTCACCTCGACCCCGCTGGAGCGGCGCGGCGACGGGACCTGGGTCGGCGAAGTGAAGGCGCCGCCGACCGGATTTACCGCCTACTTCGTCGAACTGGTCTTTCCCGGCGCGACGCGCTCGCCGTTCAAGTTCACCACCGAGGTTTCCGTGACCCCGGACATGCTGCCCTTCCGCTGGGAGGACGCAAAGGCGATCACGGCCCCGGAAGGACTTGTCGGCGGCCCCTAAGCCTCGATGCGCAACGCCTCGCCGCGCGCCATCACGAACCTCACCCGCTCGAGCACGGTGACATCAGCCAGCGGGTCGCCGTCGACCGCGATGACGTCGGCGGATTTGCCCGCGGCGAGGCTGCCGGCCACATCGGCGATGTCGAGCAGTTCGGCGGCGTTGACCGTCGCGGCCTTGATGGCGTCGGCATTGGTCATGCCGGCCTCGACCATGTAGCCGAACTCGCGCGCGTTCTTGCCGTGGCGGCCGACGCCCATGTCGGTGCCGAAGCTGATCTTGACGCCGGCCTTGTAGGAGCGGCCCAGCGCCGCCTTGATGTGTTCGCCGACCGTGAACGCCTTCTCGGACTGGGCGGCCGAGAGCACGCCGCCCTCGCGCGCCATCTCCAGCACGGTCATGCCGGCGATGATGGTCGGGGTGTGGAAGGCGTCGTGCTCTAGGAACAGGCGGATCGACTCGTCGTCCATGAAGCTGCCGTGCTCGATGGAATCGACGCCGGCGGCCAGCGCGGCGTTGAT
>DASYAQ010000039.1:0-7033 GCA_036501225.1 Caulobacteraceae bacterium
GTCGCTGGTTCCTTCGCTCACTGGCGTGTCTCGGCTCGCACGCCTTGGCTTGCGCCATAACGCGGATCGCCGCGGCCACTCCCGTGGGCGGACCCATGTCCATTCAATTCATCGCACAGGGGTTTCCACGCCCCTGCCGGCACGCTCGCGCCAGCTACCGGAGCATGGGGGAATCGGGCCCAGCGCGCAAGTTGACGCGGCCACGAAAGCAGATGAGGGGGCGGGCGTTGGAACCTCGTGCGATATTGAAGAGGCCGGTTGCTTCGGAATCTCGGCCGCACCCGTCGCGTCGCCGCGACCCCCGGGAATTCGGCCGAACCCTATGTCCCCGCGCCCGCCGCCCAAGCATTAGGTCGGACGATTTGGATCGGCAAGGCGCGCCCCCGCGCGGCCGCAGTCGCCGGGCCCAGATCAGGAAGGGGTCGAGGCTCGCCTGAGATGGTTGAGATGCTAACATCGGCTGTCGCGCAAGCGGCCGAGCCGGGGAGCTCGGGTGTATGTCCAAGCGCTCAGGCGCCAAAGGCCCGAGGGATCGTCCGCACGGTCTTTCCAACTCCCCGGCTGCGGTCGGTAGCCCCTCTGGGGCCTCGAATATATTCGAAATATTCCGACGCTATAGAGTGAATATACTTCCCAATTGTCACCTCGATACATCATCTGAGACCAGGTCTGTTGTTCGAGGTCGCCATCCATGCGGAATCCGCTCCCCGAGCCGCTCGACTTTGGGGCCATTTTCGCAATGCGCAGCCGGCGAAGCGATCTCCGGTGGATTTCACGGGCGACCGACCGGCAGATGGCGGCGGGGGCGAAGGCTTGAACGACTCGACGGGCCTGCTTTCCGCGGATCTGTGCATGCTGCTCGGCGTCGCCGAGGCGGCCAGCTTCAGCCGGGCCGCGCGGCAGCTGAAAGTCCAGCAGTCCACCATAAGTCGCCGCATACGAGACCTGGAGGATCGCATCGGCGTCTCCCTGTTCGAACGCTACCCCCATGGCGTTCAACTGACGGCGGCGGGGCGCGCCTTTGTGAGTGAGGTCGCTCGATCGCGAGACATGCTCACATCCGCCGTCGCGGAGGCGCGCCACGCTGGCGCCGCCGGTACTGGCCGACTGCGACTGGGTTTCGTGTGGTCGTTTGCCGCCGGAGCGGCGCGGGACATCGTCGCGGCCTATCGGGGGCAACACCCGGCCATTCGGTTGCAGCTCACCGAACTCGGCGCCGCCGAACTCTTGAAACGGACTTTGGCGCGCCAGATCGATTGCGCCTGGATCGTTCGCTGGCACGATCTCGATCCGGCCCTGGAGATTGAACCCCTGTGGAGCGAGGCGCTGCATCTCGCCCAACCGAGCGCCAGAGCGTCTTCAGAGCCGCAGGATTGGAGTGTGCTCGGGCGAGAGCCCTATCTGTGTCGTGCGACGGAGGAGTGGCGCCACTTCCAGCGTCACCTCGATCAAATCGAGGGTCCGCGCATGGACATCCACTCCCATGATTGCTCCCAAGAGAGCCTGTTGTCCCTGGTCGCCGCAGGCGACGGTGTGACTTTGCTCTGCGAGAGCATCGCCGATCTCGGCCACCGCGGGGTGCAATTCACCCCCATGGAGGACTCTAGGGCGCGGCTGGAGATCTGCGCCATCTGGCGACGAGAGACCGACAATCCGGCCCTGCGCCGCTTTCTGGCTCTTACCCGGAGTTGGCTCCGCGAGAACCGCCCTGCCCCTCCCGCGCCTTCCGCGCCCGGCTGAACCCCCGGTCCGTGGCCATGAACCGCGCTAGCATGGGGGCGATCAGCTTCACCGGCTCAATGGCGCCCTGGCCGGTCTCGCGCCCGAGCGCCTGACCGTAACCGACGAGGTCGCGGTGCACTGAGGCCGGCAACTCGAAGGTGAGCCTCACGGGCTTGTCGTCCTCTATCGCACTGAGCTTGAGCTTCGCCATGATCCGCGCCTCATCCCCGATAGGGTTCGAGGACGAGGTCGTGGATGACCATGACCCGCACCGGGAACCCGGGCCGGATGGTGATCGACGGCGGCACGTTCAGCGAGCGTCCGACCACCTGCTGGCCCACCCGGTTGAAGCTCTGCGACGCGCCCTGGCGGATCGCCTGAGCCAGGTTGTTTTCGGCATCGCTGGTCCCGGCCTCGGCGCCGACGCTGAGAATCGTCGAGAGGATGGCCGCCTTGAAGAGCATGCCCCAGTGATTGTTGACCCGGTCTTCCAGGCCGGCGAACCCCGCCGCATCGGTCCCCGGCTGGCGCTCCAGCACGATGGAGCGGCCATTGGGAAAGATGAGGCGGTTCCAGACCAGCAGCGCACGGGATTGGCCGAAGGAGACCTGGGCGTCGTACTGGCCGATGAGACGCGCGCCCTGGGGGATGAGAAGCACCTTGCCGGTCGGACTGTCGTAGACATCACTGGTCACCTGGGCGGTGACCTCGCCGGGTAGGTCCGAGCGCAGGCCGGTGAGCAACGCCGCCTCGATCACGGCGCCCGCCTGAAGAACATGGGGACTGGCGGGCGCCTCGACGCGGTCGGGACTGACGGTGCGATGGTCGACGGCGCCATTGAGGAACGCCAGCTTGTGGTCCTCCGTAGACGGATCATTGGGTGTGGCCGGCGGGGCCACGGCGGCTGGAGCGCCCGCCAGGGCCTGAGACACTACGGCAACCGCGGACGCCGGGTTGGCGTCGGCGAAGAGGTGGCTATCCCGTGCGGCGTCGTGCTCCTGGGCAAGTTGTTGCTGGTCCGCGGTCGCCGCAGCCGACGTCGCCATGTCTGGAGTCGGCGCGCCGGCCTTGACGATCGGACCGCCCAGGTCGCCGGGAAGCGGCGGCCCAAGCTTCGGCGCGCCGCGCGCCAGGCCTCCATAATCGCGGGGCAGATTGGCGAGGCCGTCCGGGGTCGTCCGATTGCTGGTGTTGTAGAGCTCGGAGCGGGCGGCCTGGTGGTGGGGCTGCAACGCGAAGAACAATGCACCGCCGATCCCGACGGCGACGGCTGCGCCAAGGCCCGTGAGCACCTTGCGCGATAGCCGCGTGACGGCCGTGCGGCCAGGCCGCAGTTGCATCTCCGAAGCGGGCTTCGCGCCACCCGCTACGCTGGCCGCCTCGTCGTGGGACGCTTGGCTCACGACCCCGGCCCTTCGCTGGCGCTACGGGCGTTCGTCGCTTGCGAAGCTCTCCCGGAGCTTCGCATCCAAGAGAGTGGACCGCTCCTCACCCCGTCGAGGCGCACGATCCGCACCTTCTGCTGGTGTTTGCCACCCAGGCGGAGCTCGGCGGCGGCGAACAGCCGGTCGACGATCATGTGGCTGCCCTTGACCCGGTAGTTCACCAGTTGGGCGCCGCCTTCGGAACCGATGACCCAGAGCGGCGGCATCTCGCCCTGACCGATCCCGGCGGGAAACTCGATGAATACCTGGCGCCCATCATCTAAGGCGCGCAGCGGCCGCCAGGGCGGCCGCTGCGCGCCTTCGATCCGATAGCGGAAGTTGAGCGCGTTGATGTCGACGTCGGTGGCGAGCGGCGCTGACGCCTCGGCGGTGGCGTTCTCGCCGCGCAAGGCGATCAGCTGGTCCTCGGGATAGGCCCAGGAGACCGACGCCATATAGGTCTTCTCGGCCGAGCGGAGCTCGAGATGATAGGTGCGCCGGTCGGTGTTGATGATGAGGTTGGTGGCGAGATCGGGCCTGGTGGGTTTGACCAGGATATGGACCCGCGTTGCGGCGCCGGCGCCGCTCTCGGTGTCGCCGATGATCCAGCGGACCGTGTCGCCCGCCGCGACGGGGCCTGAGCCCGCGAGATGCTCGCCGGGTTCCAGGGCGATGTCGGTGATTTCGCCCGGCGCGGCATACAATTGATAGAGCGCGCCGTCGCTGAACGGGTAGACCTGGACTGCGTTGATGTAGCCCGCGCGAGCCGGCTGCATGCGCGCGGCCCGGTTCGCTTCGGCCACGCGCACGCGGGGATCAGCCGCCTCCGGCGCGGCGGTCCTCGCGCCAGGAACGGGCTTGAGTTGGCCCGGCAACGGCAGGGGCTTGGGGATCTCCACCACCCGAACCGGTCTTGGGGGCCCAAGCTGAAGCACCGCCTGGCGGGGCGTATCGTCGTAGCCGATCCTGGGCGGCTTCCAGACGCTGGCGCAGGCGCTGAGGGAGACGGAGACGATGAGAAGGGTTGCGAGCGGGGGGGTGCGCACGGCTAGAGCTCCTTGGACCAGTTGAGGGCGCGGACGTAGACGCCGAGGGGATTGACCTTCAGGCGATCGGCGTTGGTGGGGGTCTGGATGACCACGGTGAGGATCGCGCTCCACCGCTCGGTGCTGGTGAGCGCGTCATCGACGTAGCGGCGCTCGATCCAAGCGACGCGGAAACTGTCGTCGGAGGCGCGGATGACGCTCGACACCTCGACCGAGACCTCGGTCTGACCGATCTTGGCGAACGGTTCGTCGGTGCGGGCGTAGTCGTTCAGCGCCAGCGCGCCCTTGTCGGTGACGTAGTTGTAGGCGTCCAGCCAATCGCGTCGCAGCACCACGGGATCGGCCGGCACGCCTCGCACCTCCTCGATGAAACGGGCCAGATGCCAGGCGATCTGCGGATCGGTGGGCCGGTAGTCGGCGACGGCCGGAGCGATCGCCTGGGCCTGGCCGAGCTTGTCGACCTGGACGACCCAGGGCGTCACCGTGCCGCGCGCGGACTGCCAGACGAGGCCGGCGGCGAGGGCCCCGCTCAAGGTCAGCATGCCGAAGAAGGCGAGCCGCCAGCTCATCGCCTGGACGCGGGCCGAACCGATGCGCTCGTCCCAGGCCTGCCCAGCCCGCTGGTAGGGCGTCTCGACTTCGGGCGTCGCGCCATAGCGAATGGTGGGTCGTCTGAACATTTATTCGTCCTCGGAAAGATCAACGGCGTGGCCGCCGCCGGGATGATCGCCTGAGCGGATGGCGTGACCGGCCGCGGAGGCGCCATGGCTGATGGCTTGGTTCGCCCCCGCGGCGGGACGCAGCGGACTTGCGGGGGTGGCGGCCGCGGCTTCGGTCGCGGCCGCCGCGCTTCCGGCCCGTGCGGCCATGCTGGCCCCGCCGGCGACCGAGGCGCCGGCGCCAGCGGTTCCCGCGAGCGCTCCGCCCACCGCGCCGATCCCGCCGGCCGCCAGGGCCGCGCCGGCCGCGCCCATCCCCGCCACGGCGAGGCCGGTTCCGACCGCCGCGCCGGCGCCCAGTTGCGGGCCGCCGGAGATGAGTCCATTGGCGATGCCGGGCCCGAAGATCGACAGGCCCAAGAGGGAGAGGGCCGCCAGGATCAGGGTCAGGGCGTCGCTGATGGTCGGCGGATTGTTGAAGCCGCCGGTGAACTGGCCGAAAATCGCCCCGCCGATGCCGACGATCACGGCCAGCACCAGGATCTTGACCCCGGAGGCCACCACGTTGCCGAGGACCTTCTCGGCCAGGAAGGCGGTGCGGCCGAAGAGGCCGAAGGGGACGAGGACGAAGCCCGCCAGCGTCGTCAGCTTGAATTCGATCAGGCAAACGAAGAGCTGGATGGCCATGATGAAGAAGCTGATGATCACGATCAGCCAGGCGATCAGCAGGATGGCGATCTGGACGAAGTTCTCGAAGAAGCTGGCGAAGCCCATCAGGCCGGTGATGGCGTTCAGGATCGGCGTGCCGGCGGTGATGCCGACCTGGGCGAGCTTGCCCGGCTGGAGCAGCTGCGCCTGGCTGAGGGTCCCTCCCCCCGCCTCGAGGCCGAGCCCGGCGAAGGATTTGTAGATGATCTGGGCGAGGGAATTGTAGTTGCCGATGATGAAGGCGAAGGCGCCGATGTAGAGCGTCTTCTTGATGAGGCGCGCGATCACGTCCTCGCTGGGCGCGAGGGCCCAGAAGAGACCCGCGAGGGTGATGTCGATGGCGATGAGGACGCCCGCCAGCCAGCGGACGTCGCCCTGGACCAGGCCGAAGCCGGAGTCGATGTACTGGGTGAAGACGCCCAGGAAGTTATCGATGACGCCGGTCCCACCCATGGCGTTCACCGCTCCCTGACGACCGTGGCGACGACCGGCGCGGCCGCGCGATAGGTGAAGAACCGGCGGCGGTTCTCGGCCCAGGCGGCCAGGCACGCCGGATCGTTCCCGGCCGCCTCGCCGAGGGTCTGGCAGCGCGCCAGGGCGGCGGAGAGCCCGTCGCCTGAGGTCGCGGAGGCGCGCGCCGCAGCCCTGGCCGGGCGGGGCTGGTGGGCGGCATACCAGGCCGCGGCGGCGATGGCGCCGGCCACGGCGAGGCAGGCCAGGACTCGGCCGATGGCCGGCCAGTGAAAGAAGCGGCCGCGCATCAGTGGAACATCTGGGCGGAGCCGGGCTGATAGCCGGCGCCATAGTTGAGGAAGTTGCCGAGCTGCTGCTTGGCCTGGGCCTCGCCCTCGATGGCGCGGGCGCCGTCCAGGCTCTGGGCCCGGGCGATGGCCGCCATAACCGCGGTGAGATCGGCCAGTTGCCGAGCCGTGAGTGCCGTCAGCTGGTTGCCCGCCTGGACCGCGGAGAGCGCCCCCGGCGCCGACTGGCTGGACGAGACCAGCGTGGTGATCTGCGTTTGCGTGGTGGAGAGATTCTGCACGACGCCGGCCTGGACCTTCAGGGCGTCGTGGAAACCGGCGAGGGCATTGAGCCACCGGGTCTGGGCGTCGGCGACCATCTGGTTGGCGGAGGTCGAGCTGGAATAGGACTGCGGATAGGCCTGGGTGAAGGCCTGGTCGATGGAGGCGGCGTTGTAGGCGATGCGCTGCGCCTGGCCGATGAGCTGTTCGGTCTTCTGGAACGTGGCCTCGAGTTGGGCCACGGTGGAATAGGGCAGGCTCACCAGGTTCTTGGTCTGGTTGATGAGCATGTTGGCCTGGTTTTCCAGGCTCTGGATCTGGTTGTTGATCTGCTGCAGCTGATGCGTGGCGGTCACCACGTCCTGCAGATAGACCCGAGGGTCGAAGACGGTGAGCTGAGCCTGGGCCGGCGCGCAGGCCAGGCCCAGAGTCAAGGCGGCGATGCCGGCGAC
>DASYAQ010000040.1:0-6162 GCA_036501225.1 Caulobacteraceae bacterium
CGCGCCGATCACGGCGCTGGAGAGCGTCGAGCTGTTCGCCGCGGCCTTGGGCCGGCCGCTGGACTGGCGCCAGGACCCCGCGCCCTTCGCCGAAAAGTCCCAGCTGGCCATCGATTCCAGCGCCGCTCGCACGGTCCTCGGCTGGAGCGAACGGTTCGCGGGGCCTGAGGCCGTGCGCGCCGCGGCGGCCTGGTATGCCGCCTGGGCCGACGGCGCCGATCCGGCGGCGCTGTCGCGAGCCATGGCGCGCCATGAGCCCAGCCTGGCGACGGCCTCATGATCTGCCGCTCCTGTCACGCCGAGCTCGGCGAGGCCATTCTCGACCTCGGCGAAAGCCCGATCTCCAACGATTTTCGCCGTATCGACGATCCGGAGCCGGACGCGCTCTATCCTTTGCGCCTCTTCGTCTGCCCGGCCTGCTTCCTGGCCCAGGTCGAGGACGTGGTCCCGCGCGAGCGGCATTTCCACGATGACTACGCCTATCGCTCTTCGGCCTCGTCGAGCTGGCGCGCCCATGTCGAAGCCTATGCCCGCCGAATGATCGAAGACCTGAAGCTTCGACCCGGCCAGGTCATGGTCGAGGTCGGGAGCAATGACGGGGCGCTCTCCGGCGCCTTCGCCGCCGCCGGCATCCGCGCCATCGGCGTCGATCCCGCCGCAAACGCCGCCGAGGACGCCGCGCGTAAGGGCGTCGAGACGGTGGTCGGATTTTTCGGCGCGGCCCTGGCCGAACGCCTGGCCGGCGAAGGCGTCGTCGCCGACCTGATGGCCGCCAACAATGTCTTGGCCCACGTGCCCGACCTGAACGATTTCGTTGCCGGCTTCGCGCGGCTGCTGGCGCCGGAAGGCCTGGCGACCTTCGAGTTTCCGCTCGCCTCCGAACTGCTCGCGCAGGGCCTGTACGACACCATCTATCACGAACACTATTCCTACCTGTCGCTCACCGCCCTTGCCCCCCTCTTCGCCCGGCACGGACTGGAGATGGTCGATGTCGAACGCCTGCCCACCCACGGCGGCAGCGTGCGCCTGCATGTGCGCCGCCGGGGCGTGGCCGCGCCCACCGCCGCGGTCGCGGCGCTGGAAGCCGAAGAACGCGCCCAGGGCCTGGCCGATCTGGCCGGCTACCGGGGTCTGGCCGCCAAGGTCGGCGCGCATCGGACGGCCTTGCGCGCCTTCCTGGGCGAACTGAAGGCGCAAGGGCTGACCATCGCCGGCTATGCCGCCCCGGCCAAGGCCACGACGTTGCTGAACTATTGCGCCATCGGGACCGAGACGCTCGACTATGTCGTCGACCAGGCCGCGACCAAGCAGCAGCGGCGCATCCCGGGCGTCGGCGTGCCCATCTTCGCGCCCGCGCACCTGGCCGCGGCGCCGCCGGACGTGGTGCTGATCCTGGCCTGGAATATCAGCGGCGAGATCGCCCGCCAGCTGCGGCCGCTGGTGAAACGCGGCGTGCGGCTGGCCACGCCGATGCCCAGCCCAGGGTTCCTGCCGTGACGCTGGAGCCGCTGGAGCTTGCCGGCGCCTATCGGCTGACGCCCGAGCGCCGGGGCGACGAGCGCGGCCATCTGCAGCGGCTCTTCTGTCGCGAGACCTTTCGCGAGCTGGGCCTCAAGGACTGTTCGGAGCAGATCTCCGAGGTGGTCAACGCCAAGGCCGGCACCCTGCGCGGCCTGCATTTCCAGCGCGCCCCCTACGGCGAGACCAAGCTGATCCGGGTCACCCGAGGCGCCGTTTTCGACGTCCTGGTCGATGTGCGGCCGGCCTCGCCATCCTACGGCCGCTGGCAGGGCTTCGAACTGTCCGCCGGCGACGGCTGCCTGATCTACGCACCGGCCGGCCTGGCCCACGGCTATCTGACGCTGAGCGACGACAGCGCCATGATCTATTTCATCGACACACCCTACGCCCCCGACCAGGCGGCCGGCGTCCACTATGCCGATCCCGCCCTGGCCATCGCCTGGCCGGGCGCGCCAAGGGTGATCAACGAGCGCGACCGCGCCTGGCCCCTGCTCGCGGATCTGACCGGATGAGCCGGCGCGTCCTGGTCACCGGCGCGTCCGGCTTCATCGGCAAGCCGCTTGTCCAGGTTCTGGTCGAGCAAGGATGGACGGTGGTCGCCGCCTCGCGGACCCGGCCAGATCGGGATCCGGGCGTGGCCGACTGGATCGAGACCGATCTTTTGACCGACGATCCGCGCCGACTGACCGCGGCGGCGCGCGCCGAGGTGCTGATCCATGTCGCCTGGATCGCCACACCCGGCGTCTATGGCCACAGCCTGGGGAATCTGGACTGGCTTCGCGCCAGCGCGGCGCTGTCGGCGGCCTTTCTGGCGGCCGGTGGGCGCAGGCTGGTGGGGACCGGCACCTGCCTTGAGTACGATCGCGACGGCGGCGCGGATTCGACCGGGCCGCGGACCATCTATGCGGCCGCCAAGCACGCCTGCAGGCTGGTTTTCGAACGCCAGATCACCGGGGTCGAAGGCGCCAGCCTCGCCTGGCCGAGGATATTCTTTCTGGTCGGGGCCGGAGATCATCCCGATCGATTCGCCCAGGCGCTGGCGCGGCGGCTGGTCGCCGGCGAGACCGCCGAGATCTCCCAAGGCCTGGTCGAGCGCGACTTCATCGATGTGCGCGACTGCGCCCGCGCCATCGCCGCCCTGGCCGACGTCGAAGCGTCGGGAACCTTCGACGTCGCGTCCGGGCGGGGCTGGCGTCTGCGCGACCTGGCCGAGGCGATCGCCGCCAAGGCGGGACGGCCGGACCTGCTGCGCATCAATCCGGCGCTCGACCGCGCCGGCGAGCCGCCGCGCATGGTCGGCGATCCGGAGCCTTTGCGACTGGCGGCCGGCGTCACGCCGATCTATTCGATTGACCAGTCGATCGCCGACCTTTTACGCCATTGGGAGAACAGGGCGGCGAATGCGCATCACGATTGACGATGACTTGAACCGCCTGGTCGTCGAGGAGGCCGGCGAGCGTTCCGAGGTCGACCTCTATTCCGACCGGGCCTTCGAGATCCTGTCGCGATGGTCGCTGAACATCGGCTGGGCCTGCAAGTATTCCTACGGCTTCAGCTGGATGGGCCGGCCGGTCATTCAGCTTCCCGATGACCTGATCCGAATTCAGGAAGTGATCTGGAGCGTCCGGCCGACGGTGATCGTGGAGACCGGCATCGCCCATGGCGGCTCGCTGATCTTCTACGCCTCGCTGTTCGAGGCGATGGGCGCGGGTTCGGTCATCGGAGTCGACATCGAGATCCGCCCGCACAATCGCGACGCCATCGAGGCCCACCCGCTGGCCGGGCGGATCAGCCTGATCGAGGGCTCGTCGACCGATGCGGCGACGCTTGCCGCGGTTCGCGCGCGGCTGAAACCCGACGACCGCGTGCTGGTGATCCTCGATTCCGATCACAGCCGCCGCCACGTGGCGGCCGAGCTGGAGGCCTATGCCGCCATGGTGTCGCCCGGCTCCTACATCGTCGCCACCGACGGCATCATGCGCGACCTGGTCGGGGCGCCGGGCATTCCCGCCGCCTGGGCCCAGGACAACCCCTCGGTCGCCGCCGAGGCCTTCGCGGCGGCGCGAGACGATTTCGTCCTGGAGGTCCCGCCGCGCGCCTTCGCCGAGACCAGTCTCGCCGCCCTCACCTACTGGCCGTCGGCCTATCTCCGGCGGGTCCGCTAGGCCATGGCGACCGCCTGCGCCATCTGTGGGTCGGACCGCATCGAACCGCTGATCGCGCGGCGCGACACGCCGGTGTTCCAGAACGCGGTCTATGCCGATGCCGCGACGGCGACGGCCGCGCCGCGCGGTGACCTGGATTATCGCCGCTGCCAGGCTTGCGGGTTCGTCTGGAACGCGGCTTTTTCAAGCGACCGCCTTGCCTACAGCCCGGCCTATGAGAACCGCCAGTCGCTGTCGCCGGCCTTCGACGTCCATCTGAAGCGGCGAGCCGCCGCCGCCCGCGCCCTGATCGACGGCCGAGGCGGCGCCGCCATCGTCGATGTCGGCTGCGGACAGGGCGATTTCCTGGACTACCTGGCCAAGGCCGCGCCAGCGGAGCCCGCGGCCAGCCTGTTTGGCTTCGATCCGGCCTGGCGTGGCGAGGACGGCCAGGGCCCGGCCGGCGCGCGCGTCTATCGCCGCCTGTTCGCCGAGACCGAGGCGCTGAACGGCGCGCCGGCCGACCTGATCGTCAGCCGTCATGTCATCGAGCACATCCCCGAGCCGATGGAATTTCTGGCCATCCTCCGTCGCTGCGCGGGCCCCGAGACCCGGCTGGCGATCGAGACCCCCGACATCGACTGGATCCGGCGCACCGGCGCCTTCCACGACTTCTTCTACGAGCACTGTTCGCTGTTCAGCCTCCCGGCGCTGGACAAGGCCCTGGCGCGGTCGGGCTTCCTCGCCACCCGGCTGGAGCGGGTGTTCGACCAACAGTATCTCTGGGCCGAGGCCAGGGCCGCCCCGGCCGAGGCGGCGGCGCCCGCCACGGCCTATCAGGCGCGCTGGGAGACGATCATCGCCCGGGCGACGGCGGCCGGTCCGGTGGTGGTCTGGGGGGCCGGCGCCAAGGGCGCCACCTTTGTCCAGATGTTCGATCCCGACGCATCGCGCATCGCCGCCGTCGTCGACCTCAATCCCGCCAAACAGGACCGGCATCTGGGCGGGACCGGCCACAAGGTGGTCTCGCCCGAGGCGGCGGCGGCGATCGCGCCGGCGACCATTCTGGTGATGAACCCGGCCTACGAGGCCGAGATCGGCGACTATGTCCGCGGCCACGGCTGGCGGGCGGAACTCATCGTGGTGCGCTGAAACCCGATGGTGGCGAAGCTCAGCATCTGCATCCCGACCTATAATCGGGCGGACTTTCTCGACGGGGTGCTCGGCCACGTGTTCGACGAGCGGCCGGTGGCCTGCGACTTCGAGGTCATCGTCTCGGACAATTGCTCGACCGATCGCACGTCCCAGGTCATCGCCAAATGGACGGCGCGCCAGCCGGCCATGCGGGTTTGGCGCCAGACCCGCAATGTCGGGGCGACCAACAATATCCAGTGCGCCTTTCGCCTGGCGCGGGGCGACTACACGGTCTACCTCGCCGACGACGACCGGCTGCTGCCCGGCGGCGCCGATCACGTCGTGCGACTGCTCGACGAGCATCCCGAGGTCGCCGCCGTGCAGGCGGCCTCGGAGATCATCGACGAGCTCACCGGCGATCGCTACGCGCCGTTGTTCGAACTGGCGCACGACCGCACCTTCGGCCGCGCCGACCCGCTGGCCCTGCTCAACTTCATCCTCATCGACCACATCTTTCCCGAACTCGCGGTCTATCGCACCAGCGCCCTGCAACGCCTGGCGTTGATGCCGTTCAAGGCCTTCTGGGCCTTCGCCCATATCGCGGACATTCTCGAATGCGGCGACGTCGCCTTCATCAGCAAGCCCTTCTACCAGAGCCGGGTGTCCGTCTCCGGGCCGCCGCGCCGCACGCTGGGCTGGGACGAGATCGTCAGCAATCTCGACGGCTACGCGGCCGGGCTCGAGTACCTGACGGTCAAGTGTTACAACCTCGCCGGCGAACGCGACGTCCGTCAGGTGGATGTCGTCAGACAACTGATCGCCCGCTTCATCGACCTTCGCCTTTCCGGCGCCACCGGCGTGCTGCAGAAGAATCAGAACTGGCGCGGAACCTATGAATACCTGTCGCGGATGCGCGCGCGCGGCCTGATCGACCGCGGCGACAGCGAACGCATCGACGGCGAGTTCAATCTTCGCGCCCGGGCCGCCACCCAGGCCTTTCTCGACATCTTCGCCGCCATGTCGGCGCTGAGCGGCATGGCGGTGACCGGCTTTCCCGATCCGGTCTCGGCGGTGGCGGCGGTCGAGCGGATTCACGAACAGCGCCCGGGCGCGCCGGTGCGCATCCTCGGCCGCGACCCCGCCGCCGGCGTCGTCGACCCGACGCGCCTGCTGGTTCTGGCCGGTCCGCTTGCCGATCGCGCGGCCCTGGTCGCCGCCGGCTATCTGACCGGCCTGATCGTCAGCGAGACCGATCTGCTGCGTCAGTTTCAGCCCTGAGCCGCAACCGGCCCGCTCTCGGCGGCTGGTTGATCGAGGAACCAGCGATAGGTCTGGGCCAGGCCGTCCCGCAACCCGATCGACG
>DASYAQ010000041.1:0-11129 GCA_036501225.1 Caulobacteraceae bacterium
GGTGGTCGGGGCGAGAGGATTCGAACCTCCGACCCTCTGGTCCCAAACCAGATGCGCTACCAGGCTGCGCCACGCCCCGGGACCTTCGGAAAACGCCGCTGTCTTGCCACGTCGGCCCCCGCGCCGCAACGCGGGTGCGAGCGGCGCGGCTTATACGCCACAAAGAGCCTGCGCCGCCGGCGCAGCCCCTCATCCGGCCCTTTGGGGCGCCTTCTCCCCTTGCGGGACTAGGGGATGCACACGTCTGCGGCGACCGCTGAAGGTCTCCTTCTCCCTCTTGCGGGGTCGAGAGCGGCGGTTCGCCAAATCGTTGGCGAACCGCATCGGCGCGAGCGGAACTCGCGTCGCGCTCTCGAAGGTGGCGGCGAAGCCGACGGATGAGGGGTCGTGCGGCAATTGCCGGTTAGCGTCAATGGCTTGGCGGATAGGGCTATCGACCCCTCATCCGACCCCTTCGGGGCCACCTTCTCCCGCAAGGGGGAGAAGGGCTGCTTGGCACGGGCCGCCTACGCCCTTGATAAACTTCTCCCGCGAGGGGAGAAGGATCGCCGAGAGCCGGTGGCTATGAGTTACGGCAGCGCCACCAGGCGGATCTGGAACAGTTTCGGCCAGCGTTTGCCGGTGACGAACAAGCGGTCGGCTCTTGCATCGTAGGCGATGCCGTTCAGCACGTCGTCGCGGTCGCCGCTGATCTCGGCCGGCTTCAGGAGGCCGGTCAGGTCGATCCAGCCGACCACCTTGCCGCTGGCCGGATCGATGCGGGCGATGGTGTTGGTCATCCAGATATTGGCCAGGATTTCGCCCTTGACCCATTCCACCTCGTTCAGCGACTGCACCGGCGTCCCGTCGGCGGTGACCGTGATCCGGCGCACCTCCTTCAGCGTCACCGGATCGAGGAAGCGGATCTGCGGCGTGCCGTCGCTCATGATCAGCTGGCGGCCGTCCTGGGTCAGGGCCCAGCCCTCGCCGGGATAGGCGAACTGGCCGAGCGGCCTGAACGTGGCCAGGTCATAGATGAAGCCGATCTGGTTCCTCCAGGTGAGCTGGATCAGACGGCCGCGCCAGTCGACGATGCCTTCGCCGAAATACTGCGGCGCCAGCTCGCGGATCAGCACCACCTTGCCGGTGGCCAGGCTCTCCTTGCGGATCGCCGAATGGTGCTCGAGGCCGGTGCTCTCATAGAGAAAGCCGTCCAGGTAGAAGAGCCCCTCGGTGAAGGCGTCGCGGTCGTGCGGATAGGCGTGGACGACCCGATAGCCGTAGGTCGGAATGGCGGCCAGGGCCGGCTGGGCGATCAGCAGGGCCGCCAGGGCCACGGCCAGGCGCCAGGGTCGCGGAACCATCGAGCGCGCCTTCTTCCAGGGGACAGGGCGACGGCATAGCATCGCCTTCACAGGCGCGTGCCGCGAATCTTGACGCTGTTGTCCTCCGGCGTCGCGGGGTGGGCGGACTCCGCCGCCGTCATCTTCACATCGCCGAAGCCCGCCCGTTCGAACAGCGCCAGCGCCTGGGCCTGGCTGTACCAGCGCACGCACGGGCAGCGGCTGTGGAACTCCGCCTCGATCACCTCGCCGTCGCGCAGCACCTCGTAGCGGTTCTCCTCGTGCTGGAGCTGCTGGTCGTGGTCGTACATCTCGTGGATGAAGCGGCGGATGGTGTCGCCGTCCTCGCGCTCTTTCTCGGCCAGCTTGAACCAGGGCGACCATTGCATCTGCGGCGGCGTTGGGCGGTTTTCCCAGAGCCTGGACTTGAGCGACATGACCAGGACGCCGCCCGGCGCCAGGTGATCGTGGAACCGCCTCATCGCCGCCGCCGCGGCGGCCGGATCCAGCACCAGCTGGAAGGACAGCGATGGCACGAAGATGACGCCGTATTTTCGCGGCAGATCGAGCTGGTCCATCTCCTGCAGGAACAGCCGGCCCTCGACCGCGACGCCCGAAGCCGCGGCCTTGTCGCGGCAGAGCGCCAGTTTTTCCGGCGAATTGTCGACGCCGTCGACGTCGAGGCCCGCCGCCAGATAGTCGAGGATCAACCGCCCGGCGCCGCAGCCGACATCCAAGGCCGGTCCGGCCTGGCGCTGGATGATCTCGCAATAGAAGGGCCGGTCCGGCCAGGTGGAATAGTCGCCGCGCAACAGGTCCCAGGCCTTGGCGAGCAGGCCGCGATATTCGTAGTCTGCGGTCACGGCGCGGCTATTCGGCGGAGATCTCGGCCACCACCAGGCCCTTCGGCCCCTCGGCGAAACGGACCATGACGTCCTCGCCCGGCTGCAGGTCTTCCAGACCGCTGCGGCGCAGGGTTTCGATGTGCACGAAGATGTCGCCGGGTTCGCCGTCGCGGACCACGAACCCGTAGCCCTTGGTGCGGTTGAACCATTTGACCTTGGCGCGCTCGAGCGGACCGGCCGGCGAGGCCGGCCGCCGGGGCGACCGGTCGCGATAGCCCCCGCCGCTGCGCTGGCCGTCGAAGCTGTCGCGGTCGCGGCGGAAGCCGTCGCGGTCGGAGGGCCGGTGCGGGCGCTCGGCCGGCGCGGCGGTGGTCTCATCGAGCTCGACGATCTCGGATACCTGCCAGCCCTTCGGCCGCTTGACCACGTCGCAGGTAATGCAGGACCCCTCCGGCGCACTCTCGTGGCCGGATTGGCGTAAGCTGGTCACATGCAGCAGGACGTCCTTCAGGCCGGTCTGGCTTGGATCGTCAGGGACGATGAAGCCATAACCCTTGCCAGCGTCAAACCACTTCACACGGCCGCTGATGCGGACCGATTCCTCATTGGATTCGGCCTCCCCGACTTCGTAACTAGACATGCCCGCCCTCTTGCCCGTCCCAATTCCTCCCTGGACGAACACACGAGAATAACACTGTTCTCGCTATGTCCGAGCGTCAATGATTGTTTCGCGCATGACGCGATAAGCCTTGCGATATTCCGCCGCACCACGGGCGTTTAGGCCCGAGTCGCTTGGCCGTGTGTCAGGCCTGCAAAACACCGAAATTCCCATCTGGCGCGACGCTTTAGGGCGTTTTCCTGCATCAGAAGACCCAGCGAATTAACGCTTTTGCGCTGCGGCGCGGTCTTCCCGGCGGTGAAGCCAGCCCGTCTGAGCGGAACCGCCTCCGATGCGGAGCGTTCGCCGGTGAGTTCGAACCGGGCGCGCCATGCCGCGCCCGGTGATGCGGGTTGCAGGAGACGTCAGATGAAACCCGATTCAACCTCATTCTCGCACGTATCGGAAAGGCCGGCCGGTATGGGCACCTATGGCAAGGGCGACTTCAGCCCGGCCGCCCGCCGCTCGAAATTCCATCGGCAACACGCCGAAGACACCGCCGTGACCAGTGCGCCGAGCGCCGAGGAGCGGGCCGCGAACCCGAAGGACGCCGCCGAACGCGCGCTCCGCGGCAACATCGCGCGGCCCTTCAAGGACACGGGGTCGATCTGAGCGGCCGGGCGAGCCGCAAGGAGCCGCCGGTGTTCGCCATGACGCTGAGCGCGTCCAGACGACCGCTCGAGGCGGTCCGGCGGCCGACGCCCGCGCCCGGACCGATGGACGTCAGGCTGAGCGTCCTGGCCTGCGGCGTCTGTCGGACCGACCTGCACGTGGTTGACGGCGATCTGCCGTTGCGTCGGGCGCCCATCGTGCCGGGGCACGAGGTGGTCGGCATAGTCGAGGCCGTGGGCGCGGACGTGACCGGGCTGGCCATCGGCCAGCGGGTCGGCGCGCCCTGGCTTGGCCGCACCTGCGGGGTCTGCCGCTATTGCCGGGACGGCGAGGAGAACCTTTGCGACGCGCCTGAATTCAACGGCTGGACCCGCGACGGCGGCTACGCCGACACCATGCTCGCCGATTGGCGATACTGTTTCCCGATTCCCGCCGGCTATACCGACGAACAAGCCGCCCCGTTGCTGTGCGCCGGGCTGATCGGCTTTCGCGCCTGGCGCATGGCCAGCGCCGCCAGGCCGGTCGGGCGGCTCGGCCTCTACGGTTTCGGCGCGGCCGCTCATCTGCTGGCGCAACTCGCCATCGCCGAAGGCCAGCAGGTCTACGCCTTCACCCGCCGCGGCGACGACGCGGCTCAGGACCTGGCGCGCGAACTCGGCTGCGTATGGGCGGGCGCTTCGGAGGAGACGCCGCCGGACCCGCTCGACGCCGCCATCCTGTTCGCGCCGGTCGGCGAGCTGGTTCCGCTGGCGCTCAGGGCGGTGCGCAAGGGCGGGACGGTGGTCTGCGGCGGAATCCACATGAGCGACATTCCAAGCTTTCCCTACGCCATTCTCTGGGAGGAACGCCGCCTGGTCTCGGTGGCCAATCTGACCCGCCGCGACGCCCTGGACTATCTGCCGCTCGCCGCGCGGCTCGGGGTCATGCCCCGCGTCACCACCTATCCGTTGTCCGAGGCCAACCAGGTCCTGGCCGATCTGAGGTCCGGCGCCTTCACCGGCGCGGCGGTGTTGACGCCTTGACGCTTCGCCCGGGAGAAGGCTCGAGCTTTCGGCTTCCGCCAGGACACCCGACTTTCCCTTGTCCGGCAAGCGTTTTGGACGGATCGTCCTGTAAGGGATCAGCGCTTGCGTCGGCCGCCGACGCTTGCGTCTGTCATCGGGGTCGGCGCCAGATTGGCGCGCAGTTTAAGGAATCGACATGGACGCCATCGCCCACCTCAGCCGCTCGGTCGCCAACAAGGTCGTGCTGGTCACCGGCGCGGCCGGCGGCATGGGCCGCGCCACCGCCCATATCTTCGCCCGCGAAGGCGCCAAGGTCGCGGTCACCGACGTCCGCGCCGACGACGCCGAGGCGGTCGCCGAGGCCATCCGCGGCGAAGACGGCGACGCGCGCGCGTGGGCCCTGGACGTCGCCGACGCCGAGGCGATCGCGCGGGTGGTGCCGGAAATCCATACGCATTTCGGCGGCCTGGACGTGGTGATCAACAATGCCGGCGTCGGGGGCTTCGCGCCGATCGACAGCCCGCCCTATGACGAGATGTGGACGCGCCAGGTCGCCATCCTGCTGACCGCGCACCAGCGGGTCATTCGCGCCGCCCTGCCCTATCTGCGCCACTCCGACAGCCCGCGCATCGTCAACATCGCCTCCACCGAGGCCCTGGGCGCCACGGCGCGCAACTCCATCTATGCGGCCGCCAAGGCCGGCGTCACCGGCCTCACCCGCGCGCTTGCGGTCGAGCTCGGCAAGGAAGGCATCACGGTCAACTGCATCTGTCCGGGGCCGATCCACACCGGCATGACCGCGTCCATTTCCCGCGACGGCAAGGAGACCTTCGCCAATCGCCGCACGGCCCTGCGCCGCTACGGCGAGCCGGAAGAGGTGGCGCACATCACGCTCAGCCTCTGCCTGCCGGCCGCCTCCTATATCACCGGCACGATCATCCCCGTCGATGGCGGACTGACGGCGCGTAACGCCTGAGTGGCGCCGCTCAACGACGCGGTCTAGCATCCGAGCCGAACCGCCGCCGACGGGTGGAAGAGCGCGGCGGTATGGGAGGGCGACATGAACATTGGCAGACGCCTGGCGGCCGAGTTTGTCGGCACCTTGTGGCTGGTGCTCGGCGGCTGCGGCAGCGCCGTGCTGGCCGCGGCCTATCCGGGGCTCGGGATCGGCTTTCTGGGCGTGGCGCTGGCCTTTGGCCTCACCGTGCTGACCATGGTCTACGCCATCGGCCACGTGTCGGGCGGCCACCTGAACCCGGCGGTGACCGTCGGCCTGTTCACCGGCCGGCGCTTTCCCGGCCGTGAAGTCGCGCCTTACATCGCCGCCCAGGTGCTCGGCGGCATGGCCGGCGCGGGCATCCTCTACATCATCGCCAGCGGCCAGGCCGGGTTCTCGACCGCGGCGGGCTTCGCTTCCAACGGTTATGGCGACCATTCGCCCGGCCACTATTCGCTGATGGCCTGCCTGACCTGCGAATTCGTCATGACCTTCGCCTTCCTGTTCGTGATCCTGGGCTCGACCCATTCCAGCGCGCCGAAGGGCTTCGCGCCCATCGCCATCGGGCTTTGCCTGACGCTGATCCACCTGATCAGCATTCCGGTGACCAATACCTCGGTCAATCCGGCGCGCAGCACCGGGCCGGCCCTGTTCGCGGGCGGCTGGGCGCTGCAGCAGCTCTGGCTGTTCTGGGTCGCCCCGATCCTGGGTGCGGCGATGGCCGGCCTGACATATCGGCTGATCGGCGGCGACACCAACCCCGCCCCCGTGGACGTCGTCGGCGACCCCGTCTAGCCCAATCCCGCCCACCCCGCGCAGGCGGGGATCCAGGTTTTTTTACCGCCAAGGGCGCAAAGTTCGCCAAGAAGCGCGCCGGCGAGCGCTTGGTTCGGATGCGCCCCTTTTGCGCTATCGGGCGCCGGCCAAACCAGTCCCTTGGCGTCCTTGGCGGTCGCTCTTCTGGTCTTAATCGGGACCAAGCCCAAACGCCTGGATCCCCGCCTTCGGGGATGAGCGGAGGGGGCCGGGCCTAGGACGTTGCCTAGGCCGTCCCGCCAACCCGTCGAGCTTGGCTCGACAGTTCCAGTTCCTTGGCCTTGGCCTCGTATTCGCCGGCCATCAGGTTGAGCGTATCGGCCGTGCGCTTGTCGCCGACGGCGGCGGCGAGGCGGCGGCAGCGGTTGGACTGAAACCACAGGTCGTCGATCTGGCGCGCGTCGGTGACGTCGATCAGCATGTTGATCGCGCCGAGCAGTTCGCCGCCCCGGCCCAGGAGCGGCGTCGGAAAGGGCATGAAATTCACTCGCGTGCCGTCCGGCCGCTCGGCGACCGCGGTCACGCCGCGCACCGGGATCTTCTTGCGGATGGCGATGGCCATCGGGCATTGGTCGTGCGGCAGGAAGTCGCCCTCGTCGGTGTAGAGCTTCCAGGTGACGCACCAGCGATCCTTGCCGACCGCCGGCGTGCGGCCGGCGAATCCGATGCAGGCTTGGTTGAAATGGGTGATGACGCCGTGCGCGTCGGTGACGTAGATCGGCGCCTGCAGGGCTTCCAGCGCGGCGTAGAGGTCGTCGCCGCCGCGCTCGACGGCTTCGATGACGGTGTTGAGGATCTGGTCTGTCGTCGTCGTGGATGAAGACATCACATCGCCCCCGGGACCCCGCACCCAGCATTGCACAACGACTCGACGCTAGTCAGGTTCCGTTAAAAAAGCGAGTTGGTACAGTCCTTACCCGGACTGAAACGACCTGACCGCGATCACGGCCGACACAGCGTCAGCAGGCCGGCGAGGTCGGGCGCGGCTTCCAGGGTCCGGCAGATGTCGATGATCTGCGTCGCCGCGGCTGGCCCGAGCGCCGGCTCGGCCAGGTGGCGGAACTTGCGTTCGAGCTGCGCCTGCTGCGCGTCCAGATCGCGCACCGGCCTGGCGACGTCGACCGTTTCGGTCAAGGTCCGACCGTCCTTCAACGCGATCTCCACCGTCGAGCCCGGCCCGGCCGCGTCGGGGATGACGCTGACCCGCCGGCGAAGCGCGACCAGGTCGGCGCGGGTCGCGGTCGCGTCGCTGAACAGCGCCTCCTCGAAGGTGTCCTCGCCCGCCAGCGCCAGGGCGGTGGTCATGCGCAGGGAGAACTTGCATTCGAGCCCCGTGCGCGGCTCGGCGATGTTGCAGACGCCCATATGGCCGGCGTTGACGTGCACCCGGACCGCCTCGACCTCGGCTGGATCAAGGTCATGGGCGCCGCGCAGCTTCCCGGCCGCCTCGATGGCGTTGTGCGTCAGGTAGCAGGCGGCGTGGTATTTGAAGAGCGCGTCGGCGACATAGAAGAGCTGGCTGGGCTCGGCGAGCGCCGCCTGGCGATTGGCCGCGGTCGACTGGACGGCGGCGAAGCCCTGGTCGGAATCGAGAATCTCCGTGTCGCTGGTGAAGCCCCGGCTGGCCAGCCGCGCGGCCATCAGGCCGTTCTGCGCCGCCTTGCCGGCGTGCAGCGGCTTGGACATGGTGCCGAAGACGCTCTTCAGGCCGGCGGCCTGGGTGCCCGCCAGACCGAAGGCATGGCGGGTCTGTTCGTCGTTCAGCCCCAGCAGCTTGGCCGCCGCGGCCATGGCCCCGAAGGTCCCGAAGGTCGCCGTCGCGTGCCAGCCCTTGGCGTAGTGCGACGGGCCCAGCAGGCGGCCGACCCGGCACTCGGTCTCGACCCCGGCGATGAAGGCCAGCAGCAGCTCGCGGCCGCTCGAACCCAGGACCTCGGCCAGGCCGATGGCCACCGGGGCCACCGGAACGGTCGGGTGGCCGTTCATGGCGGTGATCACGTCGTCGAAATCCAGCGCGTGCGAGCAGGCGCCGTTGATCAGCACCGCGTCGTGCAGCCGGGCGCGGCGCGCGGAGCCGATGACGGTGCTCTCGCCGCCCTCGGCGAACTCGTCCTTGAGGATTTGCACCAGCGGCTCATCGCGGGCGGCGATGGAGACGCCCAGCCAGTCCAGCAGGCACTGTTTGGCGACGGTGACGGCCTCCGGCGTGACGTCGCTCCAGACCAGCCCGGTCAGGCGGCTCGCCAGGGCGGCGGTGGTCCCGATCTGCGTCGTGTTGTCTTCAACCTTGGAAGCCAGATCCATTGCTCTGCTCCTGGTTTGCCTTCAGCTATCGCCGAGCGCGTCGAAGCGCTCCACCAGCGCGCGGCCGTCGGGTTTGGCTTTGAGGCAGGTCTCGATCAGCTCGCGCGTGGTCTTGCGCTGCATCTTCGGCACTTCGTCGGCGCCATAGGCGACGATCCTTGCCCAGACCGGGTCGATGAAGGTCCTGCCCTCGACCAGGCCGCCCGGGGTCTTGAAATGCAGCGGCCGCAGCTCGGAGATGAAGAGCTGCAGATAGGCCACGTGGCTGGCCTCGTCCTGGCGGATCTGGTCGATGATCGCCGCGGCGCGGTCGGCGTCCTCGCGCCGGTCGGCGAAGGCCTCCGGGTCGCGCATCAGGTTCACGTTGAACTCGAAGCCGCGCTCGGCGCGGATCTCGATCAAGAGCACGTTCATCAGCTGCTTGATCAGCATCTCATGGCCAACCGGGATCTGCGGCATTTCGCGGCCCTCGGCCCCGGGACGGCCGCCGCGCTCGGGGATTTCCGGGACCGGATGAGCGCCCTTGCCCAGGACGAGGTCGCGGGCGACGTACCACATCTGGTCGTGCGCCCCGATCGCCGGCGTGCCGTCGCCGCCCTCGTCGAGCCCGTGGGCGACGAACAGGCCGCGGTTCAGGTGCGCGGTGGCGGTCTCGGAGATGTCCTCCTCGACCAGGGGCTGGAAGTCCGGCGCCTGGATGGTCGCCAGCATGCGGCCGCGACCCTCGATGATGCCGGTGGTGGTCAGGTTGTTCCACAGCGGCAGGGTCACGCCATTGGCCAGCAGGAACTTCATCTGCGCCAGGTTCGGATAGTGCGGCGCGTGCAGGATGCGGGTGTCGGCGTCGACCAGTTCGCCGCCGTTCTTCAGAAAGCTCTCGCGCCAGGCCTGGATGGCCGGCCAGCGCTTGAACGTGCGCGGCGAGTAATAGACCCCGTCGGCGCCATAGCCGCCGTGCAGCCGGCGCTCGCCGAACAGGTTCGGTTTGGCATAGGGGTGGTCGGCGAGGATTTCCTCGGAGGAATAGCGAAGCTGCATAGGGAAGGTCTCCAAAGCGGCGTCCGAGGTCCAGTTTACAAGAGGCGCGACGTCCGGGCCATGGTCCACATGGCCAACGGGTGGGCGCGGCGGCGCTCATAAGATTGAACCACGAAAAACACGAAAAACACGAACGCGCGGCGGAAACGCCACGCCCTTCCTGTCATCCCCCGCTGGAGCGGTATTGCAGGCAGGCAAGCGGCGCCACCTACATCCCGATCAGTTCGGCCTTGCGGACGGTGTTCATGACGATGCGGATCGAGGCGGCGTCGACCATGGTTCCGTTGACGTTGACCGAGCCAAGCCCCTCGGCCAGCGCCTTGTCGTAGGCGCTGGCCAGGTCGCGGGCGCGGGTCACCTCCTCGGCGGTCGGCGAGAAAATCTCCAGCGCCGGCGCGATCTGGGCCGGGTGGATCGCCCACTTGCCGACGAAGCCCAGCATGAAGGCCATGCGCGCCTCGCGCCGGAACCCCTCCTCGTTGCGGAAATTGGCGAAAGGCCCGTCGACCGGATCCAGCCCGGCCGCCCGCGCCGCCATGGCGATGCGGAAGCGCGGATAGTGGAAGACGTCGCCCGGATAGCCCTCGCCGCCCCAGCCGCGCAGGTTCATCTGCTGGCTGGCCGAATAGTCGCCCATGCCGAAGATCAGCGCCTCCAGCCGCGGCGAGGCGGCGGCGATCGATTCGACGTTCTGCAGGCCGCCGGCCTCCTCGATCAGCACCTCGATGCCGATCCGCCGTTCGAGCTTCAGCTTGCCCTCGAGCTGGGTGAGCAAGAGGTCGACGAACTGCACGTCGGCGGCGCGCATGGCCTTGGTCAGCATGATGGTGTCGATGTTCTTGCCCGCGCCTTCCACCACCTCGATCACGTCCTCGAAGCACCAGGAGGTGGTGACGTCGTTGATGCGCACGCAGCGGGTCTTCCTGCCCCAGTCCAGCCCGTTCAGGGCCTCGACGATGGTCCTGCGCGCGCCGGCCTTGGCCGACGGCGCGACGGCGTCCTCCAGATCGAGGAAGACATGGTCGGCGTCGCTGGCCGCGGCCTTGGCCATCATCTTCTCGCTCACCCCCGGCACCGAGAGCTGCGAGCGGCGAAGGCGCATGGGGCGTGTGGTCATCGGCTAGTCCTCCGCGATCGCGCCGGCCTGCCGCCAGCGTCGGATGTCGTCTTCGCTCGCGCCATGATCGCGCAGCACACTGAGCGTGTCTTCGCCGAGGTCGGGCCCGCGGCGGGTGATGGCGGCCGGGGTTCCGGCGAACTTGATCGGCTGGCCGGCGACGCGCACGGCCTGTGGGAAGCCGGGCAGGTCGATCGGGGCCAGCATGTCGCGGGCGGCGAAATGGGCGTCGTGGGCGATCTCGTCGATGTTCATCACCGGGCCGAAGGGTACGACGCCGCCCAGCCGCTGCTGCAGCTCCGCCTTGGTCAGCACCGCGGTCAGGGCTGACAGGCGCTCGATCACCAGCAACCGGTTCGCCGCCCGCGCGTTCTGCGTCGCGAATTGCGGCTCGTCGAGGATTTCGGGCGCGCCGA